>NZ_DAOMPX010000003.1:0-150079 GCF_035445025.1 Citricoccus sp.
CGGGGACGGGCGCCTCACCCTGCCACTTGACAGACGTCCACTACATATCAGTCGACATGAAGTGCAGCCTGGTGGAACGCCAGGATCTGCAGCTCGGTGGACAGGTCCACGGCCCGGACGGACACGCCCTGCGGGACGGTCAACTCCACGGGTGCGAAGTTCAGCACCCCCTGGATCCCGGCAGCGACCAGGCGGTCCGCCAGGGACTGTGCGGCACCCGCGGGCACCGCCAGGATCGCCAGCCGGGCACGGGTGTCGGACACCACCTCCTCGAGGTCGTCCATGGACCGGACCACGCTGGGACCGCGGGCCTGTCCGATCACCCGGGGATCGGCGTCAAGCACGGCACAGATGCGCAGTCCCCGCTCGACGAAGCCGTCATACCCTGCCAGCGCCGAACCGAGGTGACCGGCGCCGACGAGGACGACGGGCTGGTCCTCGGCCAGCCCGAGGACCTGGCTGATCGCCCGCTGGAGGGCCCCCACCGGGTAACCGACCCCCGGGCGCCCCAGGTGTCCGAGCCCGGCCAGGTCCCTCCGGACCAGCGGGGAACCGACGCCAGTCCGCTCGGCCAGCACGACGGAGGACACGCGGGTGGCCCCCTCGGCGGCCAGGGCGGCCAGGGCACGGAGGTAGACGGGCAGCCGCCCCACGGTCCGGCGGGACAGCGAGGGTCCCGCGGTGCGTGCCTCGGGACCGGACCCGGTGGGAGGTCCCCCCGTCACGGGCGGTCCGCCCCCAGCAGGCGTTCCAGACGGACCGGGTCGATCCGCCAGAAGTCGCGCTGGACACCGTCCACCATCAGGACCGGGATCTCCTCGGCATGGCGCGCGGCCAGGTCCGGCTGCCCGGCGATGTCCACCTCCCGCCAGGGCACACCCAGCCGGCCGCAGACCTCCTCGACCACGGCGACCGCGTCGGCGCACAGGTGGCAACCGTCCTTGACCAGCAGGACCACATCAGGAGAACTCTTCACCCCGTCATCGTAGGCAGACGCAACGGGGCCGTCCTGCCTTGCGGCGGGACGGCCCCGGAAACGAGCGGAGACTCAGCTCACTTCTTGTTGCGGCGCTGGTGACGGGTCTTGCGAAGCAGCTTGCGGTGCTTCTTCTTGGACATACGCTTACGGCGCTTCTTGATCACAGAACCCATAGGGAAACCTCTTGCTTGGTTGGTGAACCGCCAGCAGACGACTGCTGACGATCCGGCGTCATAGGTCAAAACGTTCCCTAACACCTTACCCTGACCCGGGCCCGGGGAACGAACCGTGTGCGTTGGGGCGGCGGCGATCAGCCGCGGTGGTCCTCCGTGCCCGTGACACGGACCTCCGTGGTCCCGGTCTGGAGGATCTCCTCCACGGCGGCCTGGGGCACCCGATAGGAGCGCCCGAAGCGGACGGCGGGGAGTTCACCGGCGTGGATCATGCGGTAGACGGTCATACGAGACACCCGCATCATCTCCGCCACCTCCGTGACGGTCATGAATCGCGCTTCGGCGAAGGTACCGGCATCACCCACGGTGTGTTCCTCTTTTCCACTGGTGTCGACCGACGCCCGCCCCCCTCCCAGACGGGGCATCCTCGGGCGTCCTGTCGAATACTCGCCACACTCTAGTCACGGCGTGCACAGGATCAGAGTGTTCATCGGCGGGTCAGTCGAACCAGGGATCCAGTCCGTGGTACGGGAAGACCGCCTTGCGGGTCGCCATGATCGTCTGGTCGATCGCGTCCGAGGGGTCGTAGCCGACCTCCCAGGAACGCCACCACACGTCCACGCCGTCCGACATCAGGTGCGGGATCCCGCCCTGCTCCCGGGACTGGGAGAGATCCAGTCCCGCGGCCCGGGCGGCGTACCGACGCCACGTCTCGGGGATCTCCGCGTCCGTGCGCACCGGCCGGCCGGTCGCCACCGCCAGCAGGTGGCTCCAGGTCCGGGGCACCACCGAGAACGGGCTGTACCCTCCTCCGCCGGTGGCCAGCCAGCGGTCGTGGGCGAAGTCGGCGGCCCAGTCCGCGGCGTCCAGGGCGAGCTGGCGCTGGCCCTCCACGGACATCGTCAGGTTCGTCAGGGGATCCTCCCGGTGACCGTCGCACCCGTGCTGGGTCACCAGGGCGTCCGGGGCGAACACCCGCAACAACTGGGGCACCACCGCGTGCACGGCGCGCAGGAACCCGGAGTCCCCGGTCCCGGGGGGCACTGCCACGTTCACGGCGGTGCCCTGCGCGTTCGGGCCGCCGACGTCGTTGGCGAAGCCGGTGCCCGGGAACAGGGAGATCCCCGTCTCGTGCACGGAGATCGTCAGCACCCGCGGGTCGTGCCAGAACATCGACTCCACGCCGTCCCCGTGGTGGGCGTCCAGGTCCACGTAGGCCACCCGCTCGGCGCCCAGGTCCAACAGCCGCTGGATGGCCGCCGCGCAGTCGTTGTAGACGCAGAATCCGCTGGCCTGGCCGCGTGCCGCATGGTGCAGGCCACCGGCGATGTTGACCGCGTGCCTGACCTCGCCGGCCCAGATCGCCTCGGCCGCGGCCACGGAACCGCCGAGGATGCGGGCTGCCGCCTCATGCATGTGCGGGAAGACCGGGTTGTCGTCGCTGCCCAGTCCCATGTCCCGCCGGTGCTCCACCTCGCCCGAGCTCACGGAGCGCACCGCGCGGACGTACGCGGGATCGTGGACGGAGGCCAGGAGCTCGTCGGAGGCCACCTCGGGACGGATGATCCGCAGGCCCTCGCGGTCCATCAGCCCCAGCGCCTCGGCCAACCGGTGCGTCAGGTCCAGGCGGACCGGCGCCATCGGGTGGGCCCTGCTGAACTCATACTTCAGCAGCGCCTCGTCCCAGACGACGGCGGCGGGAACGCGATCAGGGGATGTGCTGGTCATCACTGACAGACTAGGCCTCCCGGCCCGGGACGCGCTCGTCATGACGCTCACCCCGCCTTCCGGTGACATGAGCGGTCGATGGAGGATGATGGTGGACGTGACCCGGCAGATACCCGTTCCCAGGCCCCGGCGGCGTGCCGCGGGACGGATCCCGACGCCGTCGTCCGGCCCCATGGTCCGCCCGGCCTCCGTGCCCCGCGGCCCATTGGCCCCCGTGGACGTCCCGGCCGGGCTGCGCGGCGCCGCGACGCGGTTGCGCAGGCTGGTCTCCACCGTTGCCGGCGCCTCCCCCGCGCGCGCCGCACTGTCGGCGTTCGCCCTCGTCACCGTGCTGTTCACGGCGCTGCTCTCGCTGCCGGCCGCCACCCAGAGCGGACGGGTCACCCCGTTCCACGACGCGCTGTTCGTGGCCACCTCGGCGGTCTCGGTGACGGGACTGACCACCGTCAACACCGCCGAGCACTGGAGCCTGCTCGGCCAGGCCATCATCCTCGTCGCGATCCAGGTCGGCGGCCTGGGCATCCTGTCCATGGCCGCACTGCTCTCCCTGGCGGTGTCCAAGCGGCTGGGCGTGCGCTCCAAGCTCATCACCCAGGAGGGGATGACGACCGGCCGGATCGGCGAGGTCGGTTCGCTGCTGCGGGTGGTCGTGCTGACCTCCCTGACGCTCGAGGGCCTCCTGGCCCTCGTGCTGGTCCCGCGCTTCATGGTGCACACCGGCTCGTTGTGGGAGGGCCTGTGGAACGGCGTCTTCTACGCCGTGTCCTCGTTCAACAACGCCGGTTTCGTGCTGCACGTGGACGGCCTGGAGTCCTTCATGGGCGATCCCTGGATCATCTGGACCATCATGGTGGGGGTCTTCGCCGGGGCCCTGGGCTTCCCGGTCGTCATGGTCCTGATGCAGCAGCGGTGGCACTACTCCCGGTGGAACCTGCACACCAAGCTCACCGTCAACACCACCCTGGCCCTGCTGGTGGGCGGGGCCGTGCTGATCGGGATCTTCGAGTGGAACAACGCCCAGACCCTGGGCCAGTTCGGGCCGGCCGGCCGCATCCAGTACGCCCTGTTCACCTCCGTCATGCCCCGGTCCGGCGGCTTCGCGGTGTTCGACATGAACGCCCAGTCCCCCGAGACGCTGCTGCTGACCGATGCGCTGATGTTCGCCGGCGGCGGCTCGGCCTCCACGGCCGGCGGCATCAAGGTCAGCACGATCGCCGTGATGTTCCTGGCCATCGTGGCCGAGGCCCGCGGCGACCGGGAGGTCACCGCGCACGGCCGCACGATCGCCCCCGAGTCGTTGCGCGTGGCCATCGCCGTCCTCGCGCTCGGCGCCACCCTCGTGCTGGTGGGCACCATGGCCCTCGTGGCGATCGCCGACGAGTCGCTGCAGCGGCCGCTGTTCGAGGTGCTGTCCGCGTTCGGCACGTGCGGCCTGACCACCGGCCTCAGCGAGGAGTTACCGCCCTCGGGCAAGTACGTGCTGGCGGCACTGATGTTCTCCGGCCGCGTTGGTACGATCACCTTCGCGTCCGCGCTGGCCCTGCGCCAGCGGCGCAACCTGTTCCGGTACCCCGAGGAAAGGCCGATCATTGGCTGAGAACCGTCCGGACCCCCATGCTCCGGTGCTGCTGATCGGCCTGGGTCGCTTCGGCGCGGCCGTGGGCGAGCAGCTCGTGGCCCAGGGACGCGAGGTGATGGCGATCGAGCGCGACCCCGCCCTCGTGCAGAAGTGGGCCGGGTCCCTGACCCACGTGGTCGAGGCCGACGCCACGGACATCGAGACCCTGCGCCAGCTCGGCGCCCAGGAGTTCGCCACGGCCGTGGTGGGCGTGGGCACCTCGATCGAGTCCTCCGTGCTGATCACCGTCAACCTCGTGGACCTGGGCGTGGACCACATCTGGGTCAAGGCCATCACCCCGGCCCACGGCAAGATCCTGCGCCGCATCGGTGCCCACCACGTGATCTTCCCCGAGCACGATGCCGGCGTGCGCGCCGCCCACCTGGTCGGGGGACGGATGCTGGACTTCATCGAGTTCGACGATGACTTCGCGATCGTCAAGATGTACCCGCCCACCGAGGCCGTGGGCTTCACCCTGGCCGAGTCCAACATCCGCGCCAAGTACGGGGTGACGATCGTGGGGGTGAAGACCCCGGGCGAGGACTTCACCTACGCGCAGCCGGACACCAAGGTCGGCCCCCGGGACACCCTGATCGTCTCCGGCCACACCGACCTGCTGGAGCGGTTCGCGGCCCGGCCCTAGTTCTCCTGGCTGATCTGCCGCCCGCGCTCCGCGGAGGCGCGCATGCCGTCCGCGATCAGCCGGGCCAGTCCCGCGTCCAGGAACGACTCGACGGCCGCCTCGGTGGTGCCGTTCGGGCTGGTCACGGCCCGCCGCAGCACGGCCGGGTCCACGTCCGGATCGGCCAGCATCCGCCCGGCGCCGGCCACGGTGGACCGGGCAAGCTCCTTCGCCAGCGGCTCGTCCAGGCCCAGTTCCGCGCCCCCCGCCGCCATCAGCTCGGCGAGCAGGAACGCGTAGGCCGGTCCGGAGCCGGAGACGGCGGCCACCGCGTCGATCTGGTCCTCGGCCACCCGGTGGACGGACCCGGAGCCGGCGAACAGCCGTTCGGCCATCTCCAGGTGCTCCTCCGTCGCGGTCCGGCCGCCGGCCAGCCCGACGGCGCCCATCCCCACGGTCAGCGGCGTGTTCGGCATCGTGCGCACCACCGGCTGGCCCTCGGGCAGGCTCTCCTCCATCGCCGCGGTGGTGATCCCCGCGGCCACGGAGACCACCACGGTCTCCGGTGCCAGCGCGGTCGAGATCTCCCGGCACAGGGTGCGGATGTACCTGGGCTTCACGCCCAGCACCACGACGTCGGCCCCCGAGGCGGCGTTTCGGTTCGCCTCGGGATCCCGCTCGGTGCAGCTCACGGCGATCCCGTGGCGCTCCTCCGCGGCGCGCGCGCTGTCCTCCGAGTGGACGGTGGCGCAGACCCCGGCCGGGTCCGTCCCGGCGGCCAGCATGCCGGCCAGGATGGCCCCGTTCATGTTGCCGAGTCCGAGCATCGCGATCTTCACTGGGCACTCCTTGCGGCCGCGCGCTCGACGCCGACGGCCAGGTGGTTGCGGGCGTATTCGAGGCAGTAGCCGAGCATCTCCTCGCGCTGGCCGGCGTACTTGGCCTTGCGGGTGCCGACCTCCACGCAGATGGCGCCGTCCCAGCCGGTCTCGCCGAGGAACTCGAGGCAGGCGGCCACCGGCTGGTCGCCGTCGCCGGGCAGCAGGTGCTCGTCCTTGCCGTTGGCGGTGCCGTCGGTGAGGTGGACGTGGCGCAACCGCTCCCCCAGCACCTGGAAGGCCTCAAGGGAGTCCTCCTGGGCGATCGCCGCGTGGGAGAAGTCCCACGTGACGTGCTCGTAGGCCTGCGAGACGGGGTCCCAGTGCGGCAGGTACATCTTGGCCTCGCGGGCGCCGGCGCGCCACGGGTACATGTTCTCCACGCAGATCTTCACGCCGGTGGCGTCCATGATCTCCTCGATCCCGGCCGCGAAACCGGAGGCGTAGTTGCCCTGCCAGCGGAACGGCGGGTGCGCCACCACGATCTCGGCCCCGACCTCTCGGGCCAGGTCCGCGCTCTTGGCCAGCTTGTTCCACGCCGAACCCCACACCTGCTGGGTGAACAGCAGCGTGGGGGCGTGGATCGAGTGGATCGGCATCCGGTGCTTCTGGGCCAACCGGTTCAGCAGCAGTCCGTCCTGGGACCACGAGTTGTGGGTGACCATGACCTCCACGGCGTCGTAGCCGAGGTCCTCGGCCGTGGCGAAGACGTCCTGGGTGCCCAGCGGGAACACGGAGGACGAGGACAGCGTGACGGGGATGTCCCGCGGCACCTGGGGCCCGACGTCGGGCGTGCCGGGCGGCTGGCGCGTGGACTCCAGGGCGGCGGCCAGCCGGCCGGGACCGAGGGCGGGCCGGGCGGCTCCGCCCAGCGTGGCGGTGGCGCCCTCACGCACCCGGGCCGGACGGGACTCGCGTTCGGCGACGGCCCCGCCCCAGGGACCGGTGTGGCGCTCGGCGTCGGACTCCCGCTCGGCGGCCGCGGCCGCGGCGGCCTGCTCCGCGCGTGCGGCGATCTCTTCAGCGCTCTCAGTCAACGGTCACCCCCACGGAGAAGCCCGGCAGCATCGGGTCCGGGTTGAGCCGGACGTTGCCGACACCCCGGACCGCCTCCTGGCCCAGGATTCCCTCCTGGACCAAGGCATCCAGCCTACGCATGATCAGCCCCTCGCGCAGTGCCCACGGGCAGATCTCGAGCTGCGCGATCCCGAACTGCTCCATCGCGGCCTCCGCGGCGATCCCGCCCGCGAGCATCTGGGCCGCGCGGACCTCGGAGACCCCGGGCAGCCCGGCCCGCTCCGCCGCCGTCATGGCCGCCATCCGGTTGACCCAGAGCTTGAGGTCCTCGATCCGCAGGTGCCGCTTGACGAACGGCCCGGCGGCCAGCGGCGCCGCCCCCGTGATCCGGGCCAGGGAGCGGAAGGTCTTGGAGGTGCCGGTCACCAGCACGGGGGCCGTCAGCGCGGGGAAGCCGCCCGCGGCCTCGGCCATGGTGACCCGGACGTACTTGCGCAGCTTCTTGACGGACTTGGGGGTGGGCGGGTCCGCGGGCAGCCAGTCCCTGGTCAGGCGGCCGGCGCCGAGCGGGATGGACGCCGCGTAGCTGGGCAGCTCGTCCGTGCCGTAGGCGATCTCGAACGAGCCGCCCCCGATGTCGAAGTTCAGGATGGACCCCACGTCCCAGCCCTGCCAGCGGCGGACCGCGAAGTAGGTCATGGCCGCCTCCTGGTCCCCCGAGAGCTCGGTCAGGTGCACCGAGGTCTCGCGGGTGACCCGGTCCAGGACCTCGGCGCCGTTGGCGGACTCGCGGATGGCCGAGGTGCAGAACGCGATCAGGTCCTCGGCCCCGTTGGCCACGGCGAAGCGCACCGCCTCCTGGATGAAGGTGACCAGGGCGTCCTGGCCGGAGGCCCTGATCCGTCCCTGATCGTCCTGGTGCTGCAGCAGGGACAGTGAGCGCTTGTGGTCCGCGTAGGCGGACGGACGGGCACCCGGGTGGGCGTCCACCAGCAGCAGGTGGACGGTGTTCGAGCCGATGTCCAGCACACCCAGGCGCATGGCTACTTCTTCGCCGTGCTCTTCGACCGCGCCGCCGGCTTGCGCGCCGGCTTCTTCGCCGGGCCCTTGGCCCGCTTGTCCGCCAGCAGCTCGTAGGCCTGCTGGGCGGTCAGCGACTCCGGGTCCATCGCCCGCGGCACGGTGATGTTCGTCTCGCCGTCCGTCACGTAGGGCCCGAAGCGGCCCTCCTTGACGACCACCTTCTTCCCCGAGACGGGGTCCTCGCCGAACTCCGCCAGCGGGGGCTTGGCCGCCCCGCGGCCGCGCTGCTTGGGCTGGGCGTAGATGTCCAGCGCCTGCTGGAGCGTGATGGTGAAGATCTGGTCCTCGGACTCCAGTGAGCGGGAGTCCGTGCCCTTCTTCAGGTAGGGGCCGAAACGCCCGTTCTGCACGGTGATCTCGGTGCCCTCGGCGTCCTGGCCCACCACGCGCGGCAGGCTCATCAGCCTCAGGGCGTCCTCGAGGGTGATCGTCTCCAGGGACATGGACTTGAACAGCGAGCCGGTGCGCGGCTTGACCTTGGCCGGCTTCTTCTTCGGCTTCGGCTTGCCGTTCTTGTAGTACTCGGTGGGCTGGGCCTCCATCCAGGCCTCCAGCTGCTCCTCGGTCATCTCCTCGATGACCTCGGTGACGTAGGGGCCGTAGCGGCCGTCCTTGGCCACGATCGTGCGCCCGCTCTCCGGGTCCACCCCGAGCACGCGCTCCGAGGGCCCCGCGGTGGCGAACAGCTCCTCGGCCTTGGCCGGGGTCAGCTCGTCCGGGGCCAGGTCCTCGGGGACGTTGGCGCGCTCCGGGTCGGTGCCCTCCGGGGCGTCCGCCGGCAGGTCCTTCTCCAGGTAGGGGCCGAACTTGCCCACGCGCAGGGTGATGCCCTCGGCCACGGGGATGGAGTTCACGGCCCGGGCGTCGATGTCGCCCAGGTTGTCCACCACGGCCTTGAGCCCCTCGGTGCCGGACTCCGCGCCGAAGTAGAAGGCCTGCAGCCAGGCCTCCCGCTGGAGCTCACCGGCGGCGATCCGGTCCAGGTCGTCCTCCATACGGGCGGTGAAGTCGTAGTCGACGTACCGGCCGAAGTGCTCCTCGAGCAGGCGGATGACGCTGAAGGCCGTCCAGGACGGGACCAGGGCGTTGCCGCGCTTGGTCACGTAACCGCGGTCCATGATCGTGGAGATGGTCGGCGCGTAGGTGGACGGCCGGCCGATCTCGCGCTTCTCCAGCTCGGCGACGATGGACGCCTCGGTGTACCGCGGCGGCGGGCTGGTCTCGTGGCCGGAGGCGATGACGTCCCGGCCCGTGAGGGACTGGCCGGCGGCCAGGTCCGGCAGGCGCTTGTCCTTGCCCTCCGGCTTCTCCGACTCGGTGTCCCGGCCCTCTTCGTAGGCGGCCAGGAAGCCGGGGAAGGTGATGACCGTGCCCGAGGCCGTGAACCCGGCGACCTCGCCGCCGGTGGCGGTCCCGGAGAGCTTCACGGTGGCCGTGTAGCCCTTGGCGTCGGCCATCTGGGAGGCGATGGTGCGCTTCCAGATCAGCTCGTAGAGGCGGAACTCGTCCCCGCGCAGCGCACCGGAGACCTGGCCGGGGGTGCGGAAGGAGTCACCGGCGGGGCGGATGGCCTCGTGGGCCTCCTGCGCCGAGTCGTTCTTCGCCTTGTACACGCGCTTGGCCTGCGGGATGGACTCCGGGCCGTAGAGCTCCGTGGCCTGCCGGCGGGCCGCGGTGATCGCCTCGTCCGAGAGCATCACCGAGTCCGTACGCATGTAGGTGATGTAGCCGTTCTCGTACAGCCGCTGCGCCACCTGCATGGTGACCCGCGAGGAGAACCGCAGCTTGCGCGAGGCCTCCTGCTGCAGCGTGGAGGTGGTGAACGGGGCCGCCGGGCGGCGGGTGTAGGGCTTGTCCTCCACCGAGTCCACGGTGAACGCCGCGCCCTGCAGGCCCTCGGCCAGGGCGGTCGCGGTGGCCTCGGTCAGCGTGGCGACCTTGCCCTCGGCGGAGTCCTTGAGCACCCCGCGGTCCGTGAAGTCCCGGCCGCTGGCGATCCGCCGGCCGTCCACGGTGGCCAGCCGGGCGGTGAAGGACTCCCCCGCGCCGGGGCCCTCCTGTGCGGTGAACGTGCCGTCCAGGTCCCAGTACGAGGCCGGGACGAACGCCATGCGCTCGCGCTCGCGCTCGACGACGAGCCGGGTGGCCACGGACTGCACGCGACCTGCCGACAGGCCACGGGCCACCTTGCGCCACAGCACCGGGGAGATCTCGTAGCCGAAGAGCCGGTCCAGGATGCGGCGGGTCTCCTGGGCGTCCACGAGGTCGGCGTCGATCTCGCGGATGTTCTCCAGGCCGCGGGCGATGCCCTCCTTGGTGATCTCCGTGAAGGTCATCCGGTAGACGGGGACCTTGGGCTTGAGCTCCTGCAGCAGGTGCCAGGCGATGGCCTCGCCCTCGCGGTCGGCGTCCGTGGCGAGGTAGAGGGCGGAGGCGTCCTTGAGCTCGCGCTTGAGCTCGGTGACCCGCTTCTTCTTGTCCGGGTACACCACGTAATAGGGCTCGAAGCCGTTGGTGGTGTCCACGGCGAACTTGCCGTACGGGCCCTTCTTCATGTCGGCCGGCAGGTCCGAGGGCTGCGGGAGGTCCCGGATGTGACCGGCCGAGGCATCCACCACCCATCCCTCGCCCAGGTACTTGGCGATGGACTTGCTCTTGGCGGGGGACTCCACGATGACGAGTTTGGTCCCGTCGACCTTCTCTGACACTCAGGCTCCTTCTCGGTCGCCGGGCGGACCGCCCGGTGCCCCTCTAATGTAACGGCACCGGCGACCGCTGCCGGATCAGGCCGTGTCGGCGGGGCCGGGCGCCGCGTCGGCGAGGACGGAGACCAGGTAGTAGACGCGCTCGGCGTCCACGGAACGCTCCGAGGCGGGGTTGAGCTCCTCGAACTCGTCGATCAGGGCCGCCAGGCGGGACTGGAACTCCGCCCGCTGCTGCGAGTCGACGAAGATCATCCCGGTGGACAGCACCGGCGGACGGCGGACCTCCGCGGACCGTTCGGCCTCCTTGTCCTCCGCCTCGCGGCGGGCGACCTCCTTCATGATCCGGTCGCGGAAGGTGTTGAGCTGGACGTCGATGAACGCCAGCTTGGAGGTCGGGGTGTGGTTCAGCGAGTCCACCAGCAGGGAGTACCCGGCGGCCTTCCACCGCCGCTCCCGGCCGTCCCCCTCCGAGGGCGAACGCTCGACGAAGCCGTACTTCTCCAGGGCGCGCAGGTGGTAGCTCATGGCCGAGGGCGAGAGACCGCAGCGGGAGGCCAGCTCGGTGGCCGTGCGGGTGGACTGGGACGCGTACAGCTCCTCGAGTGCCTCCAGCCGGGCCTCGTGGGCCAGCGCCCGGATGGCCTGCGGGTCGGAGATGACGACGGGCCGGCGCCCGCCCTGGTCCGACTCGCTCCCGGGGGCCGGAGCGGTCTCAAGTTCGGTCATGGACAGACATTCTAGGCAGGTGTTTCACATTTCGCGTGAGGTGCTTCACACTGCCTCGAGAAACCCCTCCAGGAGCAGGTGCCGCACGGCCTCCGTCAGGGCACCCTCGGCCTCGGCGTCCAGCTCCAGCAGCCCCGCGACGGCCCCGGTCAGCTGGCCGACGGTGAACTCGCCGTCCGCCGCCGAGAGGAAACCGGCGGTGGCGGTGTCCAGGTGGGCCACCCGGCGGAACCCGCCGCCCTGGCGGGCCAGGATGACCTCGGGGTGCTCGGCGCCGAACCGCTGGTGCCTCTCCTCCGTGACGTCCGCCGGGACCCGCACGTGCAGTCCGGCCAGGGGCCGCCCCTCCACGAGGTCCCACCGCTGCACCGCCGCGCCCCAGGCCGGGCCCAGGGGCTGCTGCAGCTCGCCCTGGAGGTCCTCGGCCCGGACCCGCCCGGCCCGCGGGGCCTCCGGGCGGCGCAGCCACAGGTAACCGAACCCCACGGCGGCCACGCCCCGGGCGTCGAAGTCCTCCAGGTAGCGCCGGTAACCGGCCGCGTAGCCGGCCGGGTCGTACTGCTCGGAGGAGTCCTGCAGCCACGTCTCGGCGTAGCGGGCCGGATCGGCCACGTCGCGCTGGATGAGCCAGGCGTCGGTGCCGGCCGGGATCCAGTCGCGCAACCGGGCGTCCCAGCCGCCGTCCGCGTCGTGGAGTTCCCAGTTGCCCAGCAATTGCGCCGTCCCGCCCGGTTCCAGGTGGCCCGGCAGCCGGCGCACGAGGTCGGCGAGCAGCCGGTCTCCCTCCCGGCCGCCGTCGCGGTAGGTGTTGATGCCGTCCGCGTCGCCCGCCGTGCGCGGCGTGATGACGAACGGCGGGTTGGAGACCACCAGGTCGAACCGCTCCCCGGCCACCGGGTCCAGCAGGTCCCCGGCCCGGAGGGTGACCCGCCCGCCCGGGGCGAAGGGGTCCTCGTCCGGGTCCAGGCCCAGCGCCCCGGCGTTGAGCACCAGGTTGAAGGCGGTGAAGTCCAGGGCGCGCCCGGACAGGTCCGTGGCCGTGACGTGCCCGGCGTGCGCGAGCAGGTGCAGGGTCTGGATGCCGCAGCCGACCCCGAGGTCCAGGGCCCGGGCGACCGGCCGGCGGATGACGTTCCCGGCCAGGGTCAACGAGGCCCGCCCGATGCCCAGGACGTGCCAGGGCGGCAGCACGCCGCGGGTCTGCAGTGCGGTCTGGTCGCTGGCGATCCACGCCTCGCCGAGGTCATCCGCGGAGTAGGGCGACAGGTCCACGACGGGGTGGAAGTGCCCCTCGCCGATCCGGCCGAGGTTCAGTCCCACCGCCCCGCCGGCGCCCAGCGAGGGCAGCGCGGCGTCCAGCGCCGCGACCGGCACCGCGTCGCCGAGCATCCAGCAGGACACGACGGCGGCGAGCGCGCGCTGGGAGGCGGGGGCGCCGTCGTCGTCCAGCACCTGGGCCACGCGCCGCCGGGCAGGCTCGGCCTGCTCGCGGTCCAGCGCGGCGCCGGCCGTCTCCCCGAGCAGGTCCCCGACCGCGTCCGTGGTGTAGGGCAGGGCGCGCAGGCCGGCCGCGAGGCGGGTGATCGCGTCCCGGTCCCGGCCGGGCGGCGGGGGTTCGTGCATCTGGGTCATGCGTCCATTGTGCATACCGCGCAGACCCGGTCCGGGGCGGCCTCGGCACAGCCGTCGCAGACGGTGTCCAGCGTCTTGCAGGAGGCATCGGCGCAATTGCGCAGTTCGGCGGTCGGCGTCCCGCACAGGCTGCAGCGGCCGACGACGGCGGCCCGGTCGGAGAACTCCACGCGCATCCGGCGGTCGAAGACGGCCAGCGAGCCCTCCCACAGCCCGGCGTCCCCGAAGGCCTCGCCGTAGCGGACGATCCCGCCATCCAGCTGGTAGACCTCGCCGAAGCCGCGGTGGTGCATCAGGGCCGTCAGCACCTCGCAGCGGATGCCGCCGGTGCAGTAGGTGACCACCGGCTGGTCCTTGAGGTGGTCGTACTTGCCGGAGTCCAGTTCGGCCACGAAGTCGCGCGTGGTCGTGGTGTCCGGCACGACGGCGTCGCGGAACCGGCCGATCTTGGCCTCCACCGCGTTGCGCCCGTCGAAGAACACCACGGGGGTGCCGGCGTCGCGCTTCTCGGCGACGAGGCGGTGCAGCGCCTGTGGGTCCAGGTGGGTGCCCGTGTCCCGCACCCCGTCCGCGGTGACGGTGACCTCCCCGGGGACGTCGAAGGCGACCAGTTCGGGCCGGACCTTCACGGAGAGCCGGGGGAAGTCCTCGGCGGACCCGTCCGACCACTTGACCTCCAGGCCGGCGAACGGCGGATAGGTCCGGGTGGTCCTGACGTACTGCTTCACCGCGTCGATCGGCCCGCCGACCGTGCCGTTGATGCCGTGGGGGGCCACGATGATCCGGCCGGTCAGTCCCCAGCGTTCGGCCAGGGCGTGCTGCCAGAGTCGCACGGCCTCGGGGTCGGCCACGGGGGCGAAGCGGTAGTAGAGGGCGATCTTGGACTGGCTCACCGCTCCAAGGGTAGTGGGACGCGGCCGGGTGGTTGCCAGGGTCGGCGGCGGGCTGCAGACTACCCCCAGGTGACGTTTTGGACCGGGAGAGGTTATGCCCGTGCGGTCCCCCGACGTCACGGGATAGTCTCTTGCCATGACTTCTGCCCTGAACGACGCTCTGGTCAGCACGTGGGTCACCGGGTGGTCCCGGTGCCGCGACTACGAGGTACGCCACGACGGCCCCGTCCACGCCTCGCTGCGCACCGGGCACCAGTCCACGGACGGCCAGGACTGGGAGTACGTTCTCGCCAATCCCGATGAGGACGCCCTGACGGCCGCCTCGGTCGAGGTCCAGCAGCACCCGGGCCGGCTGCTCACCGTGGTGGGCACCGCCCCGGCCATCCCGGAGGGCGTGCCGCTGAAGCGGGTCTCCACGGGCGAGAAGCTCATGGTGGTGGACATGACCGGCCAGGACGTCGAGGCACCGATCGTGCCGGAGGAGTTCGAGGCCGCGATCGAGCGCAACGAGCCGGACTGGTTCCTGCTGACCATCACCTCCACGGACCAGCACTCCGCCGGGGCCGGCGCCGTGGCCGCCCGGGGCCGGGTGGCCGCCGTGGACGGCTACGCGGTGTTCGACCGGATCTGGACCTCTCCCGAGTTCCGCCGTCAGGGCCTGGGCTCGCTCGTCATGCGCTACCTGGCCTCCCTCGCCCTCGAGCACGACGTGCAGGAGGGCCTGCTGGTGGCCGGCGCCGAGGGACAGGCCCTGTACGGGCACCTGGGCTGGACCGAGCTGGCGGACGTCACCGTCTTCGGGGCCCTCGAGGACCACACCGAGAACCCCTCCCACTCGGACCTCAGCTGAACCCTCCCGTCCGGACCGACGATCCCCGGGACGCCGAGGCCCTGGCCCGGGCCCTGGGGAGGCCGTCCGTCCCCGGCCAGCTGGTGCACGTGCGCTACCTTCCGGAGCGTCCGGCGCGGACCGAGCCGTGGCCCGAGGGCACCCCGGAGGGCCTGGTGCAGGCCTTCGGAGGCTCGGGCGTGCTCGAGCCGTGGCACCACCAGGTCGAGGCCGCCCGGCTCGCCGCCTCCGGTCGGCACGTGGTGCTGGCCACCGGCACCGCCTCCGGCAAGTCCCTGGGCTACCAGCTCGCGGCCGGCACCGCCCTGGCCGATGACCCTGCCGGGACCGTGCTGTACCTCTCCCCCACCAAGGCCCTCGCCGCGGACCAGCTCGTCGCCTGGCGCGCCCTGGCCCGGGACGGGGCCGGCTGGCTGCGCCCGTCCCCCTATGACGGGGACACCGCCCCGGCGGACCGTTCCTGGGCCCGGGACCACGCGAACGTGCTGCTGACGAATCCGGACATGCTGCACATCGGGATCCTGCCCCACCACGAGCGCTGGGGCCGGTTCTTCCGCCGGCTGCGGTACGTCATCGTGGACGAGGCGCACGTGTACCGGGGGGTGTTCGGTTCCCACGTGGCGGTGCTGCTGCGCCGGCTGGCCCGGGTCTGCGCGCACTACGGTGCGGGGCCGGTGTTCATCGGCGCCTCCGCCACCAGCGCGGACCCCGCCGGGTCGTTCACCCGGCTGATCGGGGCGGACGCCGTGGCCGTCACCGAGGACGCCTCGCCCCACGGTGCGGTGACGGTCGGGTTCTGGGAACCCGAGCTGACGGACGCGCGCGGTGAGAACGGTGCCCCGGTGCGCCGTTCGGCCACCGCGGAGTCGGCCGGGATGATGGCGGACCTCGCCGTGGCCGGGACCCGGACCATCGCCTTCATCCGGTCCCGGCGCGGTGCGGAGGCCATGGCCTCCGCCGCCAAGCGGGAGCTCGCGGAGGTGGACCCGTCCCTGCCCCCGCGGGTGGCGGCCTACCGCGCCGGCTACCTGCCGGAGGAGCGTCGCGAGGTGGAGACCGCCCTGCGCACGGGACGGCTGCTGGGGGTGGCCTCCACCCCGGCCCTGGAGCTGGGCATCGACATCGCCGGGCTCGACGCGGTGCTGGTGGCCGGCTGGCCCGGGACGCGGGCCTCGTTCTTCCAGCAGGTGGGGCGGGCGGGCCGGGCCGGCCAGGAGTCCCTGGCCGTGTACGTGGCCGGTGACGACCCCCTGGACACCTTCGTGGTGCACCATCCGGAGGCGGTGTTCGAGCTCGCCGTGGAGGACTCGGTGACGGACCCGTCCAACCCGCACATCCTGGCCCCCCACCTGTGTGCCGCGGCCGCCGAGCTGCCGCTGGTCCCGGACGGCCTGGCGGCCTTCGGAGAGCCCGGCCACGTGCGCGGCCTCGTGGACCGGCTCGTGGCGGAGGGCTACCTGCGACGCCGGCCGGCCGGCTGGTTCTGGACCCATCCCGAGCACGCGGCGGCCCTGGTCTCCCTGCGGGACGACGGCGGCGGCCCGGTGGACATCATCGACGCGGACACCGGGGCGGTGCTGGGCACCATGGGCTCGCCGCAGACCCACTACCAGGCGCACCCCGGGGCGGTGTACGTGCACCAGGACCGGACCTACCTGGTGGAGGACCTCGACGAGGACGCCCACGCGGTCCTGGTGACACGGGCCTGGCCGGAGTACTACACCCAGGCCCGGGACATCACGGAGATCGAGGTCCTGGACACGGTCCGTCGTCGCGACGGCGGTGACCTGCAGTGGTGCACGGGGCCCGTGAAGGTCACCACCCAGGTGGTCTCCTTCCAGCGCAAGGCGCTGGTCTCGGGCGAGGTGCTGGGCGAGGAGCCCCTGGAGCTGTCGGCCCGGGAGCTGTTCACCACCGCGGTCTGGTTCCATTGCCCGTCGGAGCACCTGGTGGCCGCCGGGTTGACGATGGACCGGCTGCCCGGCGCCCTGCACGCCGCCGAGCACGCGATGATCGGCCTGTTGCCGCTGGTGGCCTCCAACGACCGCTGGGACATCGGCGGGGTCTCCATGGCACTGCACCCGGACACCGGCGAGCCCTCGGTGTTCGTCTACGACGGCCACCCCGGGGGTGCCGGCTTCGCGGAGCGGGGGTTCGCCCAGGCGGAGGTCTGGCTCCGGGCGACCCTGGACACGGTCCGCTCCTGCGCCTGTGCCGACGGCTGCCCGTCCTGCGTGCAGTCCCCCAAGTGCGGCAACCGCAACAATCCCCTGGACAAGGACGGGGCGGGCACGCTCCTGGCCTTCGTCCTGGACCGGTTGCGGGGTCATCCGGTCGAGGACGTCGACGGGGCGGGAGGCGTCGGAGAGGCCGAGGACTCCCAGGCGACCGGTGGCGGGCCGGCCCGGGAGACGCCCTCGGCGGGCCAGGGCAGCGGCGAGGCGTAGCGGACCCGCACCAGGACGGTGCCGCCGTCGGCCCTCGAGCACCCGGTGAGCCGGCCGCCGTGACGCCCGGTGACCTCCCCCGCGAGCGCGCAGGGGTCCGCCGCGACCAGCCCTCGCGCGGCGTCTGCGGCGGCGAGGGCGGCGAGGTCCGCGGCGGCCGAGGCCCGGGCCGCGGCGACGCCGGCCGTGCCCAGCGCGGTCGCCGCGGCCAGCAGGACCAGGGTGGTGAACACGGTGAGCAGCACCGTCACCGCACCGGCGCCCCGGTCGCCGGTGATCACGGCGCTCCAGCGGGAGGCACGACCCACTGGTCCGGAGCGTGGGCGGTCGCCTCGAGTTGCCAGCCGTCCCACCAGCCCAGCGGACCGGGTGGGGTGTGGGCGAGCGTCACGGTGACCCAGCCGGGGGTGCGGGAACTGCTCAGCCGGGCGCCGTCACCGGCCATGCGCCGGGCGGTGCCGATGGCCTGGGCGTCCGTCTCCCCGCGGGCCAGTTCGCGCACGGTGGCGGCAGCGGCCTCCTCCAGGCGGATCTGCTGCAGCGTGGCGGCCCCGGCGAGCAGGGCCCCGGCCAGGACCACGGCGGCACCCGGCAGCAGCACGGCGTACTCGGCGGTGACCGATCCTCGCTCGGACGGTGATGGATGCACGAGGGCCTCCCGGGCTGGGCTTCCGTGGCCCTCCGGCGCGGGCCGGAGGACCACGGGAGCGGTGGCGGTGGTCCGTCAGCCGAAGCTGAGGGCGTTCTTGACGATGTCCAGCAGCAGGCCCTGGACGTCGGCGCCGGCCAGGACGACGGCGAGGACTCCGGCGAAGCCCACGGCGGCCAGCGTGACGATGCCGTACTCGGCGGTCTGTGCCCCGGTCTCGTCGGACCAGTCGAGCACAGGCACGGGGGCCTGCGCGGGGGTCTGGGCGGGGTTGTGGGCGGGGTTGTGGGCGGGGCCCGGGGCCGTGCCCGGAGCGATGTCCGCGGTGGCGGGTGAGGGGTTCATGGTGTCTCCTTGGGTTCTTCGTGGGTTCATCTTGGGTTCTTCTGGGGTGTGTCGCGGTGGATGGGACGGGTGGATTCGGCCGCCCGCCTCCAGACTGCTGGCGGGGGCTCCGGCGTGGGGTCCTCAGGGGCGCCGGTTCTGGACGGGTCGCGGACACCGGTGCGGTGTGGAGGAGCGGTCAGTCCCCAGACCGCCCCTAGGGAAGCAGTGCCAGCACCAGGGGGACGATGCCCAGGCACAGGAAGGAGGGCAGCTGGCAGAGCCCGAGGGGCAGCACCAGGCGCGTGGCCAGTTCGGCAGCGCGCTGCTCGGCCCTGCGCCGCCGGTTGCGCCGGAGGGAGGTGGCCGTGGACCGCAGCAGGGCCGCGGTCGGGGCCCCGGTGTGGTGGGCGAAGCGCAGTTCCCGGGCGAGTTCCCGCAGGTCCTCGTCCTGCGTCTCCCAGGCCTCGTCCCAGTCCACGCCGAGGCGCAACAGGGCGGCGACGCGGCGCAGCGGTGCCGCCCCGGGCAGGTGCGCCCCCAGCAGGTCCAGGGCGGGAACGAGCCCCTGCCCGCTCTCCAGCAGTCCGGCCAGCAGGTCCAGGGCCAGCGCCGCGTCCACGTCAGGCCCCGTCCTCTGCCCGGCGGGCCAGGGCACGGGTCCAGAGGTGCCCGACGACGGCGAGCGCCGCCCCGGTGCCCACCACGAGCCAGCCCAGCGGGCCGGCCAACAGCTCCGTGGGCGGGGCCCCGACGAGCGCGGACAGCCCCAGGCCCGCCACGGGCAGCAGCCCGAGCAACCGGGCCGTGGACCTCGGACCGGCCGAGGCCGCCTCACGGGCCTGATGGGCGTCCTGACCGTCCTCCAAGGCGTCGGCGAGCCGCTCCAGCAGCCCGGCCAGGGGAACCCCGGCCTCCCGGGAGACCGCCAGGCACCCGGTGAGCTGTTCCCAGTGCCGGCCGGCCTCCTCGTGCCCGGGCGGCCGGCCGAGCAGGACCGCGGTGTCCGCGTCCACCAGGGCGTGGTGCAGGCAGCACCCGGGGCGCCGGGTGCCCGACCGGCAGGGATCGTGGAGTCCGGCCAGTTCGGCCCAGACACCCTCGGTCCTCCGGCCCGCCTGCAGCAGGGCCGCGGCCTGGCGCAGCAGGGTGATGAACTCCTCCGTCTGGTGCTCGCGCCGCCGTCGGGCCGCGCCGGGGAGCAGGCGACGCAGCGGCTCACCGGTCCAGCGCATGGCGTCCTCCGCTCCGGGTGGACCCGGTCAGGGCCTCCAGCGCATCCAGTCCCGGGCCGAAGCACAATCCCTCCGCGGTGGCGGTGATCGCCGGCACGACGCGCAGGGTGCGGGCCTCCGCACCCTCCGGGCGGTCCAGGACGGCCAGTTCCACGGGGCGGCGGCCGGCGGCTGTGCGCTCCACGTGCAGGACGGCGTCGACCGCGCTGGCGGCCTGCAGGGCCGTCGCCTCGGGTCCGAGCCCGGCCAGGGCGCCCATGGCCTGGAGCCGGGCCGGGACGTCCCGGGCGGAGTTGGCGTGCACGGTGCCGGCCGCACCGCGGTGTCCGGTGTTCATGGCCGCCAGGAAGTCGGCCACCTCGGCACCGCGGCACTCACCCACCACGAGCCGGTCCGGCCGCATCCGCAGCGCCTGGCGGACGAGGTCGGCCAGGCTGACGGCACCGGAGCCCTCGGCGTTGCCGGGGCGGGCCTGCAGGGAGACCACGTGACCGTGGGCCGGCCGCAGCTCCCGGGTGTCCTCCACGGTGATGATCCGCTCGTCCGCGGGGACCTCGGCGAGCAGGGCGCCGAGCAGGGTGGTCTTGCCCGACCCCGTGGCCCCGCTGATGAGCAGGTTGGCCCGGACCGCCAGCACGTGGCGCAGCACGGACAGCCACCGCTCACCGTGGGGCCACCGCCCGGCCAGCCGGTCCAGCGCCGGCGGCTCGGGCGCTGGCAGTCGCACGCTGATCTGGGGTCCGCCGGTGGTGATCGGGGGCAGGACCGCGTGCACCCGGGCACCGGCGACCTGAGCGTCCCCGTAGGGCTGTCCCTCGTCCAGGCGGCGCCCGTCCTGGGCCAGCAGTCGCACCGCCAGCTGCCGGGCCTCGGAGGGGGCCAGCCTCTGTCCCGTGCGCCGCAGACCCTCGGCCCCGTCCGTCCACACGGCCCCCTCCGCGTCGACCAGGACGTCCGTGACTCCGGGACCGCGTGCCGGTTCCGCCAGCGGACCGAGGCCGGTGAGCCCGTCGGCCAGGACCGTCATCTGCCGGGCAGCCTCCTCGGGCGTGTGGACGGGCAGGTGACGCCGGACGGCCTCGCCGAGCAGTTCCGGGGGCAGGTCCACGCCCCCGGAGCCGGACTGCCGGGTCCCGGACGCGGCCACGCGCGCGGCCAGCCAGCGACGTGCCCTCTCCTGCCGGGACGGCGACGGCGGCCGCGACGGCGCCCAGCCGCGGCTCACCGCCGGACCCCGGCGGGATCACGGGACAGCAGGGAGGCCAGCCGCGCGGCCAGGTCGAGGGAGACCCTACGGCGGGCGGACCGGGCCCAGGACGCGGGGGTGGGTCCGCCCCACAGGGAGGGGTCCAGGGCCAACCGCGCCGGGGGCCGGCCCGGGACCTCGAGACAGCAGGTTCCTCCCTGGCCGGTCACGGACAGCAGGGGAAACCCCTCGGCGGCCAGCGTCGTCGCCAGGTGCGCGTCGCGGCCCACGTCGAGCACGGTCCAGCGGAAGGTGTCGACGGTGGCATCGATCACGGGCAGCAGCTGCGCGGGAGGACCCGTCATGCTCCCCCAGCGCACCCCGCCGGCCACCGGGAGCCGGCCGGCCAGGGCGGGGCCGGGCGTCGGTCCCAGGACCTCCGTCAGGGCGGAGGCCTCGGAGTTCGCCCGGAGGCGGGCGTCCAGCCCGCCCCCGGTGCCCCGCAGGTCCACGAGCACCCCGCGGCCGGGCCCGCCCAGCAGCAGGGTGAGTCCCCACGGCAGGCCGGGCCAGCCGTCATCACCACCGGGGCCGTCACCCTGGTGGGCCAGGATGAGCGCCCGGCCCGGCAGGTGGGGGTCGACGCTGCGGGCCAGCATGCGGCACAGCGGCCGTGACCGGGTGGGCAGCGTCAGGGTGGACGGATCCGGGTTCGTCGATGCCGTCCCGTCCAGCGTCACGGCGGCCACGCCGACGGCGCTGGTTCGCGGCCCGGTCGTGGGCCCGCCCGCCAGGTGGCCGCTGATGACCATGACCGGTTCCCGTCCGTGGGCGGACGAGAATTGCGCGAGGGCGTCGGGGACGGTCCCCGGCTGAGGGGACTGCACGTGCAACCGGTGCCCGACGGCCGCCACGCAGGCCGCGACCTCGTGCAGCAGCCGGGTCGCGAGCGTCCCGGATTCGGGGGGTGGCAGATACAGCACGGGGAGCGGGACCGCAGCGGTACTGGTCATGGTCCGAGCGTGCCCGTCCGGGCCGGTGCGGTGCAGGCCGGGCGCCTCGCCCCGGGGACGGCTCCCCGGGGGCGGGCCCCTGTGCAGGAGCGGGCGGGGTGCTCAGGGCCGGTGCACGGGGACCGGCTGGGAGGCGTCCCAGCCGCTGATGTCGATCACCCGTTCCCGGTCCCAGTCCTGGGCCCAGCCGAGCAGTTCGAGGATCCGGTCGAGGACGATGGCGGTGAAGCCCCAGACGAGGGTGTCCGAGACGAGGAACCCGGGGCTGCGGAAGCGGCGGGCGCCCACGGAGGGCTCGGCGCTGCGACTGGTCGTGATCCGGTTGGCCGGGTCCACCAGGTCGGCCACGGGCACCCGGAACACCCGGGTGGCCTCCCCCTCATCCACCACGAACACGTCTGAGGGCCGGTCCCACCAGCCGACCACGGGGGTGACCCGGAAGTTCGTCACCGTCAACGGCGCCGGCGGCAGGCTCCCCAGCACCCGGACCCCGTGAGGGTCCAGTCCCGTCTCCTCCTGGGCCTCCCGCAGGGCGGTGGCCACGTGGTCGGCGTCCTCGGGGTCCTTCCGGCCCCCGGGAAAGGCCACCTGCCCGGGGTGCTTGCGCAGGTGCAGGGCCCGCTGGGTGAGCAGCAGGTCCAGGTCCTCGGGCACGGCGTCGGTGTGGAAGTGCGAGGGCCGCCGGTCCAGGGCCCCGAAGAGCACCAGGACGGCCGATTCGGCCGGTACCCCCGCCCCGGGCTCCAGGTCCACGCCGAAGTCCCAGCCGCGGCCGTCGTCGGGAAGCCGGTTCGGCCGGTCGCCCCGGGCCATGCCGGGCCCCAGGACGCCGTACCGGGCCACCAGCGCTCGCAGGTCCGCCAGCGCACCGTCGATCTCCATCATGCTCCCAGACTGTATCCCTCGGCCCGCAGCTGTGCCCGCGTGGCCCCGGCCAGCATCCGCGCGTGCAGTTCCTCGCGCCCCGGGGCCAGTTCGTACTTCAGCAGTCCCACCGCCGCTACCGGGTCCGTCTCCCCGATCCCGTAGGAGGGGCACCACCGCGCCACGGGGCAGGCGCCGCAGGCCGGACGCTTGGCGTGGCAGACCCGGCGGCCGTGGAAGATGAGCCGGTGGGAGAGCATGGTCCAGTCCCGGCGCTCGAACAGGGCGGCGACCTCCTGCTCCACCTTCACCGGGTCCTGCTGCGCGGTGAACCCCAGGCGCCGGGCCAGCCGGCCGAAGTGGGTGTCCACGGTGAGCCCGGGGACACCGAAGGCGTTGCCGAGCACCACGAAGGCGGTCTTGCGGCCCACCCCGGGCAGCGCCACGAGGTCGTCCAGCCGGCCGGGGACCTCCCCGCCGTGGCGTTCGACGAGGACCCGGGACAGCCCCTGGATGGCCGCCGCCTTGTTCCGGTAGAACCCCAGCGGCCGGACGAGCTCCTGGAGCTCGCGCTCGTCCGCGTGGGCCATCGCCTCGGCGTCGGGGAACCGAGCGAACAGCGCCGGGGTGGTCGCGTTGACGCGCACGTCCGTGGTCTGGGCGGACAGCACCGTGGCCACGAGCAGTTCGAAGGGCGTGGTGAAGTCCAGTTCGGCGACCGCGTAGGGGTAGGCCTCCGCCAGGACCCGGTTGATCCTGCGGGCCCGGCGGGTGAGGCCGAGCCGGGTCTCGCTCACGCCCGCTCGATGTCGGACAGGTCCCTCAGCACCCCGGTCCGTCCGTCGGTGTTCTGCACCAGGAACTCGTGGCCGCGGTCCTCGAGCGCGAGGATCCAGCCGCCGGGCTCGAGGCCGAACGCGGGGCTGCCGTCCTCGGGGTTCACGGTCCACCGCGGGGTCCCGACGGCGAACCAGAACGCCTCGTAGCCCGCCGGCTCGGTCCCGCGGGGCGCGGCCGGCTCCCCGAGGGGTTCCTCCGTCTCCTCGACGGGTTCCGGCACCTCGGTGCCGGGAGCACCGAAGGCGGCGGTCGCGGAGGCCTCGGCCTCCTCCGTGGTCCGCGGGCGCAACCGCGTCGCGCCCAGGTCCTCGTCGATCTCGGCCCCGGAGGGCTGTCCCGGCTCCGCCCCGGGCTCCGGAGTCTCCTGCGCGTGGGTGTCCTGCGCGTGGGCGACCGCGGCGGGGGTGGGCCACGGGCCGGAGGCCGTCCCACCCGGCTGCGGTGCCGACGTCGTGCCCTCGGCGGCCTCGGGGGCCTCACGGGGCGCCGGGGTCTCGGGGGCCGCGACGGCGGCCGGCCGGGGACGGCGCGCCGCGGACGAGGCGAGCACGCGGGTCATCACGCCGCGCAGCGGCGAGGTGAGGACCATGCCGAGCGCGCCGAGCAGCCCGATCAGGAAGACCGGGTTCAGCGTGGTGACGACGCTGCTGAAGAAGAAGGCCAGCGCGAGCCAGGAGGCCACGTGGCAGAACTGCTCGGTGGACAGCGATCCCACGCGGGGTCCGTCCAGGCCGCTGACGCCCCGGGACAGCACGAGGCCGGCGGCCACGAGGGGCACCACGACGCCCACGCCCAGGAAGAACACGCCGGGGGTGTTCCACAGGTTCTGCCGCAGGGTGCCCAGCGGCACGACGGAGCCCACGAGGATCACCAGGACGGCGAGGAAGAAGCCCAGGTCCCAGCGGTCCAGCCGCAGTCCTCCGCCGGTACGCGCGGGCGCCTTCCGGCCACGGTGCGATGCGATGCTCATGTGCGTCCTCCTGGTGTCCCCTTCGGGCCCCCTCAGGCCCGTGTTCTTCTCGGGAACCATTCAATCAGTCTTCGCGCGCAATGCTCTGCACGCGATGGCCTCGGACGTTAGGCTGTCCCTGCGGGCCCTGTGATGGGCGTTACACCAACGACTCAGGCGTGGCCCGGTACGAGATCTTCCGCACCGAAGGAGTACGCATGTCGACGTCCACTTCCGGCGAATCCGCCTCCGGCTCCATGGACCCCCTGCTGGTGGAGAGGCGCACCTTCCCGCCCTCCGAGCAGTTCGCCGCGCAGGCCGTGGCCACCGCCGAGCGCTAT
Organism: Citricoccus sp.; assembly: GCF_035445025.1. Lineage (NCBI taxonomy): Bacteria > Bacillati > Actinomycetota > Actinomycetes > Micrococcales > Micrococcaceae > Citricoccus > Citricoccus sp. Next base: position 24,753 of record NZ_DAOMPX010000003.1, read on the forward strand.
GAGCAGGCCGCGGCCGACCGGCTGGGCTACTGGGCCGACCAGGCCCGTGAGGTGCTGCACTGGGAGCAGGACTTCACCGAGGTCCTGGACTGGTCGGACGCCCCGTTCGCGAAGTGGTTCGTGGGCGGCACCACCAACGCCGCGTACAACGCCCTGGACCGCCACGTGGAGGCCGGCCACGGTGACCGCGTGGCCATCCACTTCGAGGGTGAGCCCGGGGACACCCGGACCTGGACCTACGCCGAGCTGGCCGCCGAGGTGCGTCGCGCCGCCAACGCCTTCGAGTCCCTCGGCGTGACCAAGGGCGACCGCGTGGCCGTCTACCTGCCGATGATCCCCGAGGCCGTCATCACCATGCTCGCCTGTGCGCGCATCGGCGCGGTGCACTCCGTGGTGTTCGGCGGTTTCTCCGCCGACGCCCTGCGCTCGCGCATCGACGACGCCGAGGCCAAGCTCGTGGTGACCGCCGACGGCTCCTGGCGCCGCGGCAAGCCCTCGATGCTCAAGCCCGCCGTGGACGCGGCCCTGTCCGCGCCCGGCCACGCCGTGTCCAACGTCCTGGTGGTCCGCCGCAACGAGCAGGACGTGGAGTGGACCGACGGCCGGGACCTGTGGTGGCACGACGCGCTCCGGGCCGCCTCCGACGAGCACGAACTGGTCTGGCACGACTCCGAGCACCCGCTGTTCATCCTCTACACCTCCGGCACCACCGGCAAGCCCAAGGGCATCCTGCACACCACCGGCGGATACCTGGTCCAGGGCGCCGTGACCCACCGCGACACCTTCGACCTGCACCCCGAGACGGACGTGTACTGGTGCACCGCCGACGTCGGCTGGGTCACCGGGCACTCCTACGTCGCCTACGCCCCCCTGGTGAACGGCGCCACCCAGGTGCTCTACGAGGGCACCCCGGACTTCCCGCACAACGGCCGCTGGTGGGAGCTGGTGCAGAAGTACGGGATCACCATCGTCTACACCGCGCCCACCGCGATCCGCACCATGATGAAGTGGGGCCGGTCCATCCCGGACTCCTTCGACCTGTCCTCCGTGCGCGTCCTGGGCTCGGTGGGCGAGCCCATCAACCCCGAGGCGTGGCTGTGGTACCGGGACGTCATCGGTGCGAACGCCGGGGCCGGGACGAAGAACGACGACGGCTCCGTCACCCCGGGTCCGCGCAAGCAGGACCCTGCCCCGATCGTGGACACCTGGTGGCAGACGGAGACCGGCGCGCACATGATCGCCCCGCTGCCCGGCGTCACCGCCGCCAAGCCCGGTTCCGCCCAGGTGCCCGTCCCCGGCATCACCGTGGACGTGGTGGACGAGGCGGGCAACTCCCTGCCCAACGACTCCGCCGGCTTCCTCGTGATCAGGGATCCGTGGCCGGCCATGCTCCGCGGCATCTGGGGTGACCCCGAGCGCTACAAGGACACCTACTGGTCCCGGTTCGAGGACATGTACTTCGCCGGGGACGGGGCCCGCCGGGACGAGGACGGGGATGTCTGGGTCACCGGCCGCGTGGACGACGTCATGAACGTCTCCGGGCACCGGCTGTCCACCTCGGAGATCGAGTCCGCCCTGGTCTCGCATCCGATCGTGGCCGAGTCCGCCGTGGTGGGCGCCACCGACGCCACCACCGGCCAGGCCGTCGTCGCGTTCGTGATCGTCACGGAGGAGGCCGGTCAGGTCGACCAGGCCGAGACGGAGCAGACGCTGCGCAACCACGTGGCGCGGGAGATCGGCGCGATCGCCAAGCCCAAGCACATCCTGGTGGTGCCCGAGCTGCCCAAGACCCGCTCCGGCAAGATCATGCGCCGCCTGCTCAAGGACGTCGCCGAGGGCCGGGACCCGGGCGATGCCTCGACCCTGTCCGACCCGACGATCATGCAGCAGATCGCCCAGTCGCTGCGCACGTAACCGCGGTGACACGAAGGCCCCGGACCGCGAGGTCCGGGGCCTTCGTCGTTGGCGGAGGTGTCAGGTCGTCGGGCCGGGCGCGATGCCCTCCTCGCCGGAGAGGTGGTCCGGGTTCTTCAGCAGGTGGATGAGCGAGGCGACCATGCCGCCCCACACCACCACGATGGCGACGACCAAGAACAGGATGGCGATCGGGTCCATGTCAGTGCCCCTTTCTCGGGTGCTCGGCGTGATGGTGCTGGCCGACGGTGTCCCACTGGACGCCGGGGCCGGTGCCCTCGTGTTCCGGGTATTCCGGCAGGTCCTCGGACTCGAGGTTGTCGTTCAGTTCGCTGTGCAGGGCCGACCTCTGGGTCCACGGCAGCAGGGACAGCAGGACGGCGACCACGATCAGCGCGATCGACATGCCCCAGCCGAAGGTGCCCACGAACCAGGACGGCAGGTCCCCGTAGCCCTCGGTGGCCTTCAGCACCACGTCGGAGACCCACATGTAGGCCAGCACGATGGGCAGGATCACGGCCACGAGGACCTTGTAGGCCCGGCCGACGCGGAAGGAGGACACCGCGTTGAGGTGGTTCACCATGTTGTCCAGGCGTCGCAGGAGCCAGGACACCACCACGACCGCCACGAGGGCGGCGCCCACGATGCCGAAGTTGTTCGCGAAGGCGTCCGTGACGTCCAGGACGTTGATGCCGGAGGTGGTGCTGAACAGCAGCAGGGAGATCAGCCCGGAGGTCCCGACCACCACGATCACCGTGGTCCAGCGGCTCCAGCCCAGCTTGTCCTTCACCGCGGAGACGACCACCTCGAGGATCGAGATCAGCGAGGTGAAGCCCGCCACGACCAGCGAGGCGAAGAACAGCACGCCGATCAGCGCCCCGGCCGGGGCCTCGGAGATGATGGTCGGGAAGGCGATGAAGGCCAGGCCGATGCCGTTGGTGACCACCTCGGCCACCTCCACGCCGTTGGCCTGGGCCATGAAGCCCAGCGCCGCGAAGACGCCGATGCCGGCGAGGATCTCGAAGCTCGAGTTGGAGAAGCCCACCATCAGGCCCGAGCCCGTCAGGTTGGTCCGGCGCTTGAGGTACGAGGCGTAGGTGATCATGATGCCGAAGCCCACGGACAGGGAGAAGAAGATCTGGCCGTAGGCCGCGATCCACACCTGGGGATTCGTGAGCACCTCCCAGTTCGGGGTGAACAGCGCGTTGAGCCCCTCGGGGGCACCCGGCAGGAACAGGGCCACGACCACCAGGATGACGAACATGACCACCAGCACCGGGATCCCGATGAGCGAGGCCATCGCGATGCCCTTCTTGACGCCCACCCCCAGGATCACCAGCAGGATGAGCCAGACCACCAGCATCGGCCAGAACACGGACGGGACGAACTCCAGGTTCGGTGCCACGTCGTCCGCCACCCGCAGGTACTCGCCGAAGAAGAACGCCTCCGGGTCATCGCCCCAGCGCTCGTCGAAGGAGAACCAGGTGTACATCGCCGCGTAGGCGATGATGGCCGCGTAGTAGACGCCGATGACGAAGCAGATCAGCACCTGCCACCAGCCGATCGACTCCGTCCACCTGCTGAGCCGCCGGAAGGCCAGCGGGGGCGAGCCCTTGAAGCGGTGCCCGATCGCGTAGTCGAAGAACAGCAGCGGGATGCCGGCCGTCAGGAGGGCGACCAGGTACGGGACGATGAAGGCGCCGCCGCCGTTCTCGTAGGCGACATAGGGGAAGCGCCAGATGTTGCCGAGTCCGACGGCGGACCCGATCGCGGCGAAGATGAACGCCCAGCGGCCCGCGAATTGCTCGCGGCTCGCCTTCTGGGGTGATGCGGTGGTGGACGACACGGTCCCTCCCGGTCAGTACCTCGGCCGCGCAGGGTCACGGTCCGCCCCGTGAGGATGGAGGGACGGTGCGGTCCTGCGCTGCGGTGCGGAAAGTGGTGGCGACCACACTAATGCAGTCCTTGTGCGCGCGTACACTTCCCGCCCCCAGACCCGCACGTCAGGTCCGGGTGCTCAGCCGCCCTGGATGCACTGTCCGGTGGAGACGGTCTCCTCCATCTGCCCGGCGCCGGTGAGCACCGCCTCGGCCTCCTCGCCGGTGATGGCGTAGCCGACCTTGACGTCCCCCGCGGCCCGGGCGAAGACGACGCCGGCCACGTCACCGGCATCGTCCAGCAGCGGGCCACCGGAGCTGCCCAGCTGGACGTCGGCGTTGAGCTGGTAGATGTCCAGCGGACCGGGGTCCCCGCCGTAGATGTTGTTCACGGTGACCTCCCCGCGCGCCTGGACCTCGGCCGGACCCATCCAGAACGGGCCCCCGGAGGGGTAGCCCATGATGTAGCCGCTGTCACCGTCGGTCATCTGGGCCCCGGTGTCCAGCGTGGGCAGGTCGGCGTCGTCCACCGCCACCACGGCCAGGTCCCGTGCGGCGTCGAAGTGCACGACCCGGCCGGCGTAGACGGTGCCCTCCGCGTCCTCCACGGCCGGTTCCGTCAGGCCGGAGACCACGTGGGCGTTGGTCACCACGCGGTCATCCGTGACGGCGAAGCCGGAACCGGTCTGGTTCTGCCCGCACACGAACGCGGTGCCGCTGATCCGCACCACCGAGGCCCGGGCCAGGTCGATGGCGTTGTCCGGTTCCGGGGCCGTGGGGTCGGCGGTGGGCGTGGCGTGGACGATCGGCTCCTCCAGCTCGGGGACCACGTCGGAACCGGCGACGGTGGACCGGACCTGGGCGATGATCGTCTTGGCCGATTCCGGGACCCCGGCGTTGATGACCGTGATGACGCGGGACTGGGAGATGGCGCCGGTCACCGGCGGCAGCCCCATGGAGGACGCGGAGAAGGCCACGAAGGCGATGAGGCCGGCCGCCACGGCGGTGTTGACCACGGCCCCGGCCAGGCGGTCGGCGGTGCGCAGGGCCGGCAGCGCCATGCGCAACCGGATGGCGCGGCCGATCCCGGCGCCGACGGCCTGGCCAATGAGCACCAGCACGAGGGCGGCGGCGATGATCGCGATCAGGCGCCACGACGGATCCGGCACCCAGTCCGAGACCAGGGGGATGGAGAAGAACGCGGCGGCCGCACCGGCGACCAGCCCGACGATGGTGCCGAGCGTCACCCAGAAGCCCCGGCGGTACCCCGCCAGGAGGAAGACCAGCAGGACGACGAGCAGCACCCAGTCCAGCCAGGTCAGTCCGAGCACCAAGCACCCCTCCATCCTGCGTCCCGCCACCGGCGCACGCGTGAGAACCCATTTTACCGTCACGATGGCCGGGCATGGGGCAGAATGGTCCGTGAGTCATTGCATGTCGTTTCCGGCGGCATGCCCGTACACGCCTGTCAACAGTGAGGACGAAGGACACATGGATCTCGAGGTACTGCGCAAGGCCCCGCTGTTCACCAACCTGGATGACGAGGTCTTCTCGGCCCTGACCTCGGAGCTGACGGAGGTCGAGCTCTCCCGGGGCGCCTCCGCCTTCCACGAGGGTGACCAGGGCGACCAGCTCTACGTCATCATGTCCGGCAAGATCAAGCTCGGCCGCACGGCCCCGGACGGCCGCGAGAACCTGCTGGCCGTCCTCGGCCCGGGCGAGATCTTCGGTGAGATGGCGCTGTTCAACCCGGCGCCGCGCACCGCCTCGGCCACCGCGGTCTCCGCCACCCGGCTGGCCGGGCTGCGCCACGACAACCTGCGCAAGGTCATCCAGTCCACCCCCGAGGTCTCGATGCAGCTGCTGCGGGCCCTGGCCCAGCGCCTGTCCAAGACCAACGAGTCCCTGGCGGACCTGGTCTTCTCGGACGTGCCGGGCCGCGTGGCCAAGGCCCTGCTGGACCTGGCCGACCGCTTCGGCCGGCCGGCCGCCGACGGCCTGCTGGTGGCCCACGACCTCACCCAGGAGGAGCTGGCCCAGCTGGTCGGCGCCTCCCGCGAGACCGTGAACAAGGCCCTGGCCGAGTTCGTGCAGCGCGGCTGGATCCGCCTGGAGAACCGCGCCGTCGTCGTCCTGGACCTGCAGCGCCTGCGCCAGCGCTCCCGCTGAGGGCCTAGCGTCCCCACCGCCCGCCCGGCAGGGTGACCTCCAGTTCCAGGGTCTCCAGCAATTCCGGGGTGTACTCGGGGACGCCGCCGCGGATGGTCAGGCCCATCAGGAACTCCACGGTCGACCCCGCGGTGGCCATCCGCTCCAGCAGCAGTTCCACCGCGGGGACGGTCAGCGCCCCGAGCCGGCGGCCGACGGTCTCCGGCCGGCCGATCCCGTCCCCCAGCCGCGTGCCCCGCCGGCCGGCGAGCACCAGGCCGGCCGGCATCCACTCCGCCCACAGTCCCTTGCCCGCCAGCAGCGTGGCGTCCTGGCCGTGCGGCACGGCCACGGCGAAGTACTGGGTGTCGAAGCGGCGGTGCGCGAAGTGCGGGCTGTGCCAGCGCCCCACCGCCCGCAGCAGGTCCGTGCGCAGCCCGTGCCCACGCCGGTTCAGCAGCGCCGGGAGGGTGGTCTGCTGCTCGTCGAGGGCCCGGCGGGCCTCCATCCACTCCCCTCCCCCGGGGTTCTCCACCACCGAGTGCGGGTCCGTGCCGGCCAGCAGGATGCCGGTCTCCTCGAAGAGTTCACGGATCGCCCCGGCCACGTGCCGGCGGGCGAGCCGGTGGTCCTCCAGCCCCAGCACCCGGGCCCACTGGGCCGGCGTCGGGCCGTACCAGTCGCACTCGTCCTCGTCGGACGGCTCCAGCGAGCCGCCGGGGAAGGCCACGGCGCCCAGCGGCGTGGCCCCGGCCCGGTAGCGCAACAGGGTCTCGACGCCGTTGAGCCCGTCCCGGACGATCGCCACCGAGGAGGCCCGCCGGGCCGCCCGCGGCCGCCGCTCCCCGTGGACCAGCCAGCTGCGGGCCGCGGCCTGCTGGTCCTCGGGCAGCTCGAACGTGCGGCGTCGCGGCGGCCGGACCGGGCGGTGGACCGGACCGTGCCCCACCGCCATGCCGGTGCGCGGGGCATACGGTTCGGTCATGTGCGCCCTCCGGTGCGGTTCAGCGGATACGGACGGAGATCTCGACCTCGACCGGCGCGTCGAGCGGCAGCACGGCCACCCCGACGGCGGAGCGGGCGTGGGCGCCGGCGTCGCCGAAGACCTTGCCCAGCAGCTCGGAGGCACCGTTGATGACCTGCGGCTGACCGGTGAACGAGGGGTCGGAGGCGACGAACCCGACCACCTTCACGACCTGCTCCACGCGGTCCAGGTCACCGATCACGGACTTCACGGCGGCCAGCGCGTTGACCGCGCAGACGGCGGCCAGCTCGGCGGCCCGCGCCGGGTCGACCTCCGCGCCGACCTTGCCGGTGGCGCCGAGCTGTCCGCCCTCGAACGGCAGCTGGCCGGAGGTGTGCACCCGGTCCCCGTCGAGGATCGCGGGCACGTAGGCGGCCACGGGGGCGGTCACCGGCGGCAGGGTCAGCCCGAGCTCGGCGAGGCGGGTCTCCACCGCCGACTGTGCGCCGGTCACTGCTTCGGCCGCTTCAGGTAGGCCACCGCGCCGCCCTCGGGGCCGGTCATCACGGTGACCAGCTCCCAGCCCTCGGAGCCGTGCAGGTCCAGGACCTGCTTGGGGGTGTGCAGGGGCAGCGGGGTGATCAGGTATTCCCAGGTTGTCATGGGCTCCACCCTAGCCGGACCTCCCTCGCGCGCGGGGGAGAATGCTGCCGGTAGAATCGCCCCCATGGTCAACCGCACGTCCCCCTTCTTCGACACTGCCACCACGCTGGGCAAGATCGTCGCCTTCCTCGGCGTCAGCGCCCTGTGCGGCGTGCTCGCGGCGGGGCTGCTGCTGCCCGCCGCCGCGATGGGTGGGGCCACGGCCACGGCCGGCGGGGACATGCTGGACCAGTTGCCGGCGGAGCTGAAGGAGGAGCCGCTCTCGGTGCCCTCCCGCGTCCTGGACAAGGACGGGAACGTCCTGGCCACCTTCTACGCGGAGAACCGGGTCCCGGTGGAGCTGGACCAGATCTCGGACAACATGAAGGACGCGATCGTCGCGATCGAGGACGAGCGCTTCTACGAGCACGGTGGCGTGGACCCCCGCGGCCTGACGCGCGCCCTCGTGAACAACGCCACCTCGGACACCACGCAGGGCGCCTCCACCCTCACGCAGCAGTACGTGAACAACGTGCTCGTCAACGCGCAGTACCTCAACAACGAGCGCACCACCATCTCCGGCACCAAGAACGTGGCGGACAAGCTGCGTGAGATGAAGCTCGCCGTGGCCATCGAGAAGGAGATGACCAAGGACGAGATCCTCGAGGGCTACCTGAACATCGTGCTGTTCTCCGGCCGTGTCTACGGCGTGGAGGCCGCATCCCGCTACTTCTTCAACAAGAACGCGAAGGACCTCACCATCCCGGAGTCGGCCCTGCTCGCCGGCATGGTGCAGTCCCCCAACGGCTACAACCCGGTGAACAACCCGGACGGCGCCCTGGAGCGCCGCAACACCGTGCTGGCCGCCATGCTGCGCACGGGCAAGATCGACCAGGCCACCCACGACCAGGCCGTGGCCACGGAGATCACGCTGGACGTCACCCCGCTGTCCTCCGGGTGCATGTCCGCCGACTTCGGCAACTACTTCTGCGACTACGTCAAGCGCACCGTGGAGTCCTCCGAGGCGTTCGGCCCGGACCTCGAGTCCCGCCAGCGGCTGCTGGACCGCGGCGGGCTGCAGATCACCACCACCCTGGACTCCACCCTTCAGAAGGAGGCGGAGAAGGTCGCCCGCGAGAACGCCCCGTACACCACCTTCGAGAGCGACCGCGGCACGGTCGGCGAGCTGGGAGCCTCCCTCGTCACGGTCGAGCCGGGCACCGGCAACGTCCGCGCCATGGCCCAGAACACGACCTATGACCCGGGTGAGTCCGAGGGCGGCACCACCATCAACTTCAACGTCAACAAGACCATGGGCGGCGGCGCCGGGTTCCAGGCCGGCTCCACCATGAAGCCCTTCGTGTTCCTCTCGTTCATCGAGTCCGGGCACTCCATGACGGACACCCTCGACGCGCGGATCAACGAGTACCCGACCTACACGCGGTTCAAGGGCTCCTGTGGCGAGGGCGGGACCATCCCGCTCCTGGTCGACGGCAACGGCTGGACCGTCCGCAACGCGATCGCCGACATGAACAAGCCGATGCGCGCGGACTACGGGCTGTACTGGTCCATCAACACCGCCACCGTGGCGGCGGCCCACACCCAGGACCTGTGCGCCATCACTGGGCTCCTGGACCGGGTGGGCATCCAGAACGCCGGCACGGGCGAGTCCATCGACCCGCGGAACCCGTCCTTCGTGCTGGGCTCGGAGGAGGTGTCGCCGCTGATGATGGCCGCCGCCTACGCCACCCTCGCGGACGACGGCAACTATTGCGCACCCCGCGTCATCTCCGAGGTGACCGACACCCGGGGCAACACCTACCAGGTGCCCCCGGTGGAGTGCGAGAAGGTCGCCGACTCCCAGGAGGTGGCCGAACTGAACAACACCCTCAAGGCGATCGCCTCCGAGCGGATCGCCACGGACATGCCGTTCGAGATCGCCGGCAAGACCGGTACGAACAACTGGTCCTCGTCCACCTGGTTCATCGGCTCCACCACCGGCCTGACCACGGCCTCGTGGGTCGGGAACTTCCGCAACCAGGTCTCCCTGGAGGGCAAGCGGATCGCCGGCATCACCTATGACGACGTCTGGGGCTCCATCATCGCCGGGCCCATGTGGGCCGACTACATGCGCGACGTGGCCGGGAACTACCCGACCGACGACTTCACCGCGTTCGACGGCCCGAGCTCGGATCCGCGCACCGAGGGGTCGCGCGAGGGTGGACAGCGGATCCCGGTCGGCAACTACGGTGGACCCCGTCCGTACTACGATCCCGACACCGTCGTCTCGACGGAGTGAGGAGGCCCGCCGTGGGGGCTGAGAAGGTGACCGGTCCGCGCAGGACGTGGGCGATCCCGGCCGCGGTGGCCGGGGCCGGTGCCCTGTCCGCCGCGGCGGCCGTGGCCTGGGGCACCCTGGTGGAGGCCCGGAACTTCGCGGTCCGCACCGAGCGGCTGCCGATCCTGCCCCCCGGGGGCCGGCCGTTCCGGATCCTGCACCTGTCCGACATCCACCTGATGCCGGCCCACGCGGACACGCTGCGGTGGCTGTCCACGCTGCACACGCTCCAGCCGGACCTGGTGGTGAACACCGGGGACAACATCGCCTCCCCCGCCTCGATCCGTCCGCTGCTGCAGGCCCTGGGCCCACTGCTGGACGTGCCGGGGGTCTTCGTCCCCGGCTCCAACGACTACTACGCGCCCACGCCGGCCAACCCGCTGCGCTACCTCGCCGGACCGTCCCGCCAGGACCCGGACCGGGTCCGGCTGCCCGCGGACCAGCTGTTCAGCGCCTTCGAGGCCCGCGGCTGGACCGGCCTGGCCAACCGGAACACGTCCGTGGTGCTGCAGGGGATCCGGCTGGACCTGGCCGGCACCGACGACCCGCACCTGGACCGCGACGCCTGGCCCGGTTTCCGCGGTTCCAGTGCGACGCCGGCCCGGTCGCTGCGGATCGGCGTCACCCACGCCCCCTACCGGCGGGTGCTGGACGCCATGGTCGCGGACGGGGCCGACGTCATCTTCGCCGGGCACACGCACGGCGGCCAGGTCTGCGTGCCCGGGTACGGCGCCCTCGTCACCAACTGCGACCTGCCCACGTGGCAGGCCTCGGGACTGACGCAGTGGAGCCTCGACGGCCGCACCGTCCCCCTCGAGGTCTCCGCGGGCATCGGCACCTCCCCCACAGCGCCCTTCCGGTTCGCCTGCCGGCCCGAGGCCGTGGTGCTGGACGTCGTCGCGCGCTGACCTGCGTCAAAGGAGTCTTTCAGAACGTCCCGGGCGCCCGTAGGATGGTGGATCGCCCACCCCCTCGACCCGGAGGTCCCGCCGTGTCCACGTCCGCCCGTCCATCCCTGCGGCGCGTGCGGGGCGAGGAGCGCAGCCTCGCCGAGGCCCTCCGGCGGCTCTCGCCCTACCTGGAGGGCATCCGCTGGCGCTGGGGAGCCGGGCTGGCCTCCGCCATGCTGGCCGGACTCGTGGCCCTGGCCATCCCCCAGGTGATCCAGCAACTGGTCAACTCCGTGCTGCGCCCCGGCGGGGACGCCTCGGACGTGTGGACGGCGGTGGCCATCATGACCGTGCTCGGCGTGGCCGAGGGAGCGCTGGTCTACCTGCGCCGTGTCTTCATCCTGCCCCCGGCCGCGGGGGTGGAGAACCGTGCCCGGGTCGCCCTGTTCCGGCGGCTGCAGCGGCTGCCGGTGTCCTTCCACGACTCCTGGCCCTCGGGCCAGCTGCTCTCCCGGTCCGTGGGTGACCTGTCCCTGCTGCGGCGGTGGATCGCGTTCGGCACCGTGATGTTCGTGGTCTCCATCGTGACGATCGTGGTGGGCCTGGTGCTGCTGTTCGCCACCTCCTGGGTCCTGGCGCTGATCTACCTGGCCGGGGCCGTGCCGATCATGTGGCGCTCCTTCCACTTCCGCAACGACTTCCGCGCCGCCTCCCGGCTCTCCCAGGACCAGGCCGGGGACCTGGCGACCACCGTCGAGGAGTCCGTGCACGGCATCCGGGTGCTCAAGGCCTTCGGCCGCGGCGGGGAGGCGCTGGAGGGCTTCCGCGGCCAGGCCGACACCCTGCGCGGCACCGAGGTCCACAAGGCCGCCGTGCTCTCCAAGTTCATCTCGCTGATCGTGGCCCTGCCGGAGACGGTCATCGGGCTGTCCCTGGGCGTCGGCATCTACCTCGTGGCCACCGGGGACCTCACGGTGGGCGCCGTGGCCGGGTTCTTCGCCACCACCGCGGTGCTGGGCGGACCGGTGGAGTCCGTCGGGCAGCTGATGGGCATGTCCCTGTCCGCCAAGACCGCCATCGACCGGCACGCCGAGGTCATGGACACCCCGGTCGACATCGCGGATCCGGTGGCACCCCGAACCGGCGGTGCCACCGGCATCCCCGGGGCCCTCGCCTTCCGCGGCGTCCGCTTCCGCTACCCCGATGTCCCCGAGGGCGCCGAGCCGCTGTTGCGGGACATCACCCTGGACCTGCGCCCCGGGGAGACGATGGCCCTGGTGGGGCTGACCGGTTCCGGCAAGTCGACCCTGGTCCAGCTCGTCCCCCGGCTCTACGACGTCACCGCCGGGCAGGTGCTGGTGGGCGGCCGGGACGTGCGGGAGTACGAGCTGGTGGAGCTGCGGCGACGGGTCTCGATCGCGTTCGAGGACTCCACCCTGTTCTCGGACTCCATCCGGAACAACGTGCTGCTGGGCGCACCCGAGCAGGTGCTCGCGGACCCGGCGGCGGCCCAGGAGCTGCTGGACCTGGCCCTGGACACCGCCCAGGCCCAGTTCGCCCGTCGGCTGCCGGAGGGACTCGACACCGAGATCGGCGAGGAGGGGCTGAGCCTGTCCGGTGGCCAGCGCCAGCGCATCGCCCTCGCCCGGGCCATCGCCGCGCGGCCCGAGGTCCTCGTGCTGGACGACCCGCTCTCCGCCCTGGACGTGCGCACCGAGGAGGCGGTCACCCGCCGGCTGCGCAGCGTGCTGGCCGGGACCACCACGCTGATCGTGGCCCACCGGCCCTCCACGGTGGCGCTGGCCGACCGGGTGGCGGTGCTGCAGGACGGGCGGATCCTGGACGTGGGCACCCACGCCGAGCTGCTGGCCCGCTCCGCCGACTACCGCTTCATCATCTCCAGCTTCGAGGCCGACCGTTCCATCGAGTCGGTCATGGACTCCGGGGGGATCACCGCGATGACCGGCACCGAGGGAGACCGGGCATGAGCCGCCGGGACGCCACCCTCCTGGGCACCCGGGGCGAGGAGCGCCTGGACCTGGATGCCGCCGAGCGGCGCTACGTGCGGGCCCGGTCCTGGACGCTGCTCAAGGACCTCGCCCGGCCGGTCCGGTGGAAGCTCCTCCTGACCGTGGTGCTCGTGGTGGTCTCCAACGCCGCCCGCGCGTCGTTCCCGCTGATCATCGCCTGGGGCATCGACTGGGGGCTGCCGCAGGTCGTCTCCACGCTCCGGGACGGGGACTCCCCCGCCCCCGTGCTGGCCGCCGTCGGGGGGACCTACGTGGCGGCCGCGCTGACGGCCGGGCTGCTGCTGGGCACCTACACCTGGCTGACCGCCCGGGTGAGCCAGGCGATGCTGCTGGACCTGCGCGTCTGGGTCTTCCGGCACACGCAGCGGCTCAGCCTGGAGTTCCACGAGCGCTACACCTCCGGCCGGGTGATCTCGCGGCAGACCTCGGACCTGGACTCGTTGCGGGAACTGCTGGACCAGGGCGTGTCCTCGCTGGTGTCCGGGCTGATGTTCATGCTGTTCACCACCGTCTCGGTCTTCGTGCTGGATTGGCGCTCCGGGCTGGTGCTGCTCGGGGCCTTCGTGCCCGTGGCGATCGCCGTGCGCTGGTACCAGGTGCGCTCGGAGGCGGTGTACCGCCGGTCCCGGGTGTCCTCCGCGCGGATGATCGTGCACTTCGTGGAGACCATGACCGGCATCCGCGCGGTGCAGGCGTTCCGCAAGGAGCGGACGAACGACGAGACCTACGACCGGCTGGCCTCGAGGTACCGCGACGACATGGTGCACTCGCTGAACCTGTTCGGCGTGCTGCAGCCGACCCTGCTGGTCACCGGCAACCTGACCGTGGTGGCGCTGCTGGTCCTCGGCGGGTTCCGCGTGCTGGACGGGACCCTGGCCGTGGGCGTGCTGGTGGCCCTGCTGCTGGCCGGCAAGCGCGTGTTCCAGCCGATGGAGCAGGTGGCGATGTTCTACTCCTCCTTCCAGTCCGCCACGGCCGCCCTGGAGAAGGTCTCCGGGCTGCTCGAGGAGGCGCCCACCGTGCGGGAGTCCCCCACCCCGGTGCCGCTGCCCCGGGCCCAGGGGCGCCTGGAGTTCCGCGACGCCGAGTTCGGCTACGGCCAGGGCGAGGTGATCCTGCCCGCGTTCGACCTGACGATCCCGGCCGGTCAGACCGTGGCCGTGGTGGGCCAGACCGGCGCCGGCAAGTCCACCCTGGTCAAGCTCATCGCGCGCTTCTACGACCTGAGCTCCGGCTCGCTGACCCTGGACGGGGTGGAGCTGGACCAGCTCTCCGCCGCCGACCTGCGGCACAACGTGGTGATGGTGACGCAGGAGGCGTTCCTGTTCTCCGGCTCGGTGGCCGAGAACATCGCGCTGGGCCGGCCCGATGCCTCGGACCAGGAGATCCAGGCGGCGGCGCGGGCCGTGGGTGCCCACGAGTTCATCCTGTCCCTGCCCGAGGGCTATGACACGGACGTCACCAAGCGCGGCGGGCGGTTGTCCGCCGGGCAGCGGCAGCTCGTGTCCTTCGCCCGCGCGTTCCTCGCCGACCCCGCGGTCCTGATCCTGGACGAGGCGACCTCGTCCCTGGACCTGCCCAGCGAGCGCCTGGTGCAGTCCGGCCTGGAGCGGTTGCTCGGTGACCGGACGGCGCTGATCATCGCGCACCGGCTCTCCACCGTGGAGATCGCCGACCGCGTGCTCGTGGTCCACGACGGGCGGATCGTCGAGGACGGGACCCCCGAGGAGCTGATCGCCGCCGGAGGCCGCTTCGCCGAACTCCACGCCGCCTGGCAGGACTCCCTGGTCGGGTGATCCCCGCCTTCCGGCGCCCGCGGGGCGGGGCCGCGTGGGGGGGCGGTCAGGCGCGGGGGACGTCCTCGGCCAGCACGGCCGGCCAGCGGGACACGTCCTGCGGGGTGGTCGCGACCTGCAGCGTGGCCCGGGGCATGAGCTCGACCAGCGCCCGGGCGGTGGAGAGGGGATGGGCGGGATCGTCCGCCCAGGCCAGCACCGTCGTGGGAACCCCGATCCCCGCCACCTGCTCCCGGGTGGGCAGGTCGCTCATCGCCGCCCCCCGGTAGACGGACGGCAACAGGTCACCGCTGACGTGGGGCACCGTGTCCGGCGTGCCCACCGTGGCCGGGGGCCGCGGCATGGACCGGCTGGCCGCGACGAACCGCTCCACCCCGTGGTCCTCGATGAACCGCGCCAGGCGCCGGTAGTCACCGGCCTGCGCGGTGCGGGTGTCCCAGGCGGTCGGGGGCAGCAGCAGCGTGAACCCGCTGAACCGGTCGGGGTCCCGGACGGCGGCGTGCAACAGGGTGGCGGCACCCATGGAGGGGCCCACCCCGTGCACGGCCTCTCCCGGGAACCAGTGGTCGAGCAGGCGCAGGAGGTCCTCGGCGAGCGCGGGCCAGCGGTAGTCCTCCGGCTCGCGCCGGCCGGTGGAGTGGCCGTGTCCCCGGGCGTCGTAGCGCAACAACCGGGTGCCGGACAGTCCGCGGCCCAGGTCCAGGTCCAGGACCCGGTCCCGTGACCGGCTCGAGGTCAGCCCGTGCAGCTGCACGACCGGATGGCCGGACTCATCGCTGAACGACCAGGCGATCTCGGCGCCCGGCACCGTGAACCTGTGCATGTCAGCTCCGTTCTCCCGTGCCGTCCTGAGAGGACAGCAGGCTACAGTACTGCCATGCGCCTCACGCATGTCGCGTCCCTGCGCCTGCCGTTCGGTCCGCTGCTCTCCTACGACCTGGCGGTGTCCCCCGCGGAGGGCACCCTCCCCGTGTCCTTCGACCAGGCCCGGCACGTGGGCGGCGGGGACCGGCCCGGTTCCTGGATGGCGCTGGCCTTCAGCCTGCCGGCCCCGGTGCCGCGGAATCACCTCGCGGCGGCCTGGCGCGCCGTCGTCACCGCGCACGGCACCCTGCGCACGGTCTTCGTCCGGGACGACGACGGCGCCCCCACCCTGCGCGAGGCCGGCATCGGCCCGGGCACGTGGGTCCGGCACGAGGTGGCCCCGGGCCAGGCGATGCACGACGCCCTGCGCGCCGTCCTGGACGCCGGGTGCACGCCCTTCGCCCGGCCCTCGCACCGGTTCTGCGTCATCGAGACCGCCGACGGGCCGACCATCGTGGTCGGCGCCGATCACGCCCACGTGGACATGTGGTCCCTGCTGGTCATCGCCCGCGACCTGCTCACCGCCCTCGACCGGCTGGCGGACGGCCTGGACCCCGGGCTGACGGGCGCCCCGGCCTTCGCCGAGCACAGCCGGTGCCTGCTGGACCGGCCCGGGGCCCCCGCCGAGGTCCACCGCCGCTGGGCGGAGGTCATCGAGGCCGGGGGCGGGGTGATGCCCCGGTTCCCGCTGCCCCTGGGGGATCCGGCCCCGCAGCCGGAACGCGTGGAGGTCCGGGACGTGCTGAACGTGACGGGCATGACCGCCTTCGCCACCCGGGCGCGGGAAGCCGGCGTGTCCACGCTGGCGATGACCGTGTCGGTCCTGACCGTCACCACCCGCGAGGTGGCCGGCGCGGACCTGCGTGCGGTGTTCCCCGTGCACAGCCGCTACGAGGAGCGGTGGCACGATGCGGTGGGCTGGTTCATCACCAACTCGGTGCTCGAGTCCGCCGATCCCGATCCCGGCGCGTGTGCGGGGGCCGTGCGGGAGGCCATCCGGCTGGGATCCTGGCCGCTGGCCGGGATCATGGCCCCGTGGGGCGGCATGCCGGAGGCCCCCGGGATGCTCGCCGTCTCCTGGCTGGACCTGCGGCGCCTGCCGGTGCAGGTCGACTCACACGCGCTGAACGCCCAGTACGTGAGCGCCGCCATCCGGACCACGGGGGTGATGCTGTGGTTCATCATCGACGGCACCGGCGTGCACCTGCGCTGCCGCTACCCGGACACGCACGAGGCCCGGCGCAACGTGGGGACCTGGCTGGACGACCTGGTGGCCCGGATGCGGGATCAGGCGGTGAACGCCCGTCCCGTCAGCCGCTCGTAGGCCTCCACGTACCGCGCGCGGGTCCTGGCCACGACGTCGGCCGGCAGCGCCGGGGGCGCCTCGCCGGAGTGCCGGTCCCAGCCGGATGCGGCCGAGGTCAGCCAGTCGCGGACGAACTGCTTGTCGAAGGACGGCTGGGCGCGGCCGGGCTCGTAGTCCCCGACGTCCCAGAAGCGGGAGGAGTCCGGGGTCAGCACCTCGTCACCGAGCACGATCCGGCCGTCGGCGTCCAGCCCGTACTCGACCTTGGTGTCCGCCAGGATGATGCCGCGCTCCCGGGCGATCCGCTCGGCCCGCGTGTACACGTCCAGGGTCAGTTCCCGCAGTCGCTGCGCCGGGGTCTCCCCGATCAGCCGGGACATCTGCGCGAAGGTGATGTTCTCGTCGTGCTCGCCCACGTCCGCCTTCGCCGAGGGGGTGAAGATGGGCTCGGCCAGCCGCGAGCCGTCCACGAGCCCTGCGGGCAGCCGGATCCCGGTCACCGTCCCGGACTCGCGGTACTCGGCGAGGCCGGAGCCGGTGAGGTAACCGCGCGCGATGCACTCGACCTCGAACATGTCCAGCCGCTTGACGACCATCGCCCGGCCGGCCACGGCCGCGGGGACGTCCACGGAGACCACGTGGTGCGGCACGTCCAGCTGCTCGAACCACCACAGGGACAGCTGGGTCAGGACCGCGCCCTTGTCCGGGATCTCGGTCTCCAGCACGAAGTCGTAGGCGCTGATCCGGTCCGAGGCCACCACCAGCAGCGTCGCGGACTGCCCCGGTGCGGCGTCGGCCGGCTCGTACAGGTCCCGGACCTTGCCCGAGTAGACGTGCCGCCAGCCGGGCAGCTCCAGAACCGTCGCGCCGAGCCCCTTGGAGTAGTCGGCCATCAGAGCGCCTCCCCCGCGGGAACGGTGATCTCCCCGCGTTCGGCCTTCAGCCCGATGTCCGTGCGGTGCCGGGACCCCGGCAGCGTGATCCGTTCCACGCCCGCATAAGCGCGCTCGCGCGCCGCGGCCAGGGTCTGTCCCAGCCCGACGACGGCCAGGACGCGTCCGCCGGCGGCGACCAGTCCGCCGTCGGGCCCGGGGCCGGTGCCCGCGTGCAGGACGGACACCCCCTCCAGGGCCTCGGCGTCCTCCACCCCGGTCACGGGGCCGCCCTTGACGGGGGCCTCGGGGTAGCCCTCGGCCGCGACGACGACGTCCACGGCGTACTCGTCCGACCACTCCAGTGCCCGCACCCCGGCCAGGCAGCCCGTGGCGGCGTCCATGAGCAGCCGGCCGAGCGGGGTGCGCAACCGGGCCAGCACGGCCTGGGTCTCGGGGTCCCCGAAGCGCACGTTGAACTCGATGACGCGGATCCCGCGGGCGGTCAGGGCCAGTCCGCAGTAGAGGACGCCCGCAAACGTGGTGCCGCGGTCGGCCATGGTGGCGATGACGGGGCGGGCCACCTGGTCCATGACCTCGTCCACGAATCCCTCGGGCAGCCAGTCCAGCGGGGTGTAGGCGCCCATGCCGCCGGTGTTGGGACCGGTGTCGGCATCGCCGATCCGCTTGAAGTCCTGCGCGGGGGCCAGCGGGACGGCGTTGGTGCCGTCCGAGAGCACGAACAGGGAGACCTCGGGGCCGTCCAGGTACTCCTCGATGACCACGGTGCCGTGGGCGGCGAAGCAGGCCTGGGCGTGGGCCAGGGCCTCGTCGCGGTCGGAGGTGACCACCACGCCCTTGCCGGCGGCCAGCCCGTCATCCTTGACCACGTAGGGGGCGCCGAACTCGTCCAGCGCCGCGGCGGCCTCCTCGGCGGTGGCGCAGGAGTGCGCGGCGGCGGTGGGGACGCCGGCCTGGGCCATGACGTCCTTGGCGAACGACTTCGAGGCCTCCAGCTCGGCCGCGGCCCGCGAGGGGCCGAAGACGGTGAACCCGGCCTCGCGCAGGGCGTCGGAGACGCCGGCGGCCAGCGGGGCCTCGGGCCCCACGACGACGAGGTCGGCCCCCAGCTCGCCGGCCAGCTCGGTGACGGTCGTGGCGTCCGTGGCGTCCACCGGGTGGACGGGGACGTCGAGCGCGATGCCGGCGTTGCCGGGTGCCGCGTGGACCTCGCGGACGGAGGGGTCGCGCAGCAGGGCGCGGACGATGGCATGCTCACGGCCGCCGGAGCCGAGGACGAGGATCTTCACGGTGCCCAAGCCTAGACGGTCCCGTAGCCTGAACCCATGAGCACCCCGTCCCGCGGCCCGGATGACGACGACTTCTCCTACGGCCGGCTCTACGGCCGGGCGCCCCGCACCGGTGGCGCCGGGGCCAGCACCCTGTCCACGGTCTACACGTTCGTGCTGGTGTGGATGACGACGGCCCTGATCATGTGGTTCGGCAGCCGGCTGTTCGGCTTCGAGCGCGGCGACGTGACCGTCGCGGTGGTGTCCCTGGCGTGCTCGCTGGCCGCCGCGATCGCGATCACCGCCTGGGTCCGGCGCCGCCGGCGCTGACGGCGCCGACGGGAACGACTCTGACCGGCCGGTCCGGGAGGCCCTGCGCCGGGTGCGCGCCTACAGTGGTGACCATGCCCCAGAAGTCCGCCGCGCGTCAGTCGCCCTCCGCCACCTTCTCCCCCGCCGAGGCCGTGGAACTGGTCCACGTGGTCCGCAACGGTTTCATCGAGTCCCGCACCACCGGCTCCGCCGTGGTCACCGCCCCGGACGGGTCCGTGCTGGCCTCCCTGGGGGCGCCGGAGGCGCTCATCTACCCGCGCTCCACGCTCAAGCCGCTGCAGGCCATCGCCTCGCTGCGCCAGGGCGCCCGGCTGGTGGACGAGCAGATCGCCCTGGCCTGCGGTTCCCATCGCGGCACCGCCCGGCACCGCCAGGCCGCGGCGACCATCCTGTCCTACGCGGGCATGGACGAGTCCTTCCTGCAGTGCCCGCCGGCCTGGCCCGCGGACCCGGCCGGCATCATCCAGCTGGCCCGCGACGCCGGCCCCGAGGGCCCGGTGCAGACCCCGCTGGCCTACAACTGCTCCGGCAAGCACGCCGGCTTCCTCTCCGCCTGCAAGCACGGCGGGCACGACCCCGCCACCTACCTGGACCTGGACCATCCGGTCCAGGGCGAGGTCGCCGCCGTGCTGGAGCAGTACTGCGGCGAGCCCGTGACCCGCTGGGGCGTGGACGGGTGCGGGGCCCCGGCCCCGGTGCTGTCGCTGACCGGTCTCGCGCGCGGCTTCGGCGCGGTCGCGGCCGCCCCGGACCGCCGGGACGCCGAGGTGCACGCCGCCGCGGTGGCCACCGCCATGCTCGAGCACCCCTGGGCCGTCCACGGGGAGACCAACACCAACACCGTGGTGATCCGGGAGCTGGGCCTGCTCGCCAAGCTCGGCGCCGACGGCGTCATGGCCATGGCCGCCCCGGACGGCACCTCGGTGGCGGTCAAGGCGCTCGACGGCGGCACGCGCGCCGGCAACCTCGTGGCCCTGGTGCTGCTCGCCCAGTTCGCCCCCGGGCAGGTGGACCTCGAGGCCCTGCCGGGCGTGCTGGAGACGGTCGTCCCGAAGATCCTGGGCCGCGGCGAACCGGTCGGCCGGGTGCAGCTGGCCCGGCCCGTGCTGGACCTGCTGGACTGAGGCCGTGTCCGTCAAGCGCCGCATCGCCCCCGACGCCGGCCGCGCCGCCGTCGGTGCCTGGTCCGCCGCCCGCCGGGACGGGCCCGAGGAGGCCGCCGCCCTGCCCCGCTCCACCCGGGCCACGGCCGTGCGGTACCTGCTGGAGGAACTGGCGGAACGGGCCCCGGGCAACTCCGTGGAGGTGCGTGTCCCGCCGTTCGGGGTGTGCCAGTGCATCGAGGGTCCGCGGCACACCCGCGGCACCCCGCCGAACGTGATCGAGACGGACCCCGCCACCTGGCTGGACCTGGCCACGGGACTGATCGGCTGGGACGCCGCCGTCGCCGACGGGCGGGTGCTGGCCTCCGGGTCCCGGGCCGACCTGTCCGCCTGGTTGCCGCTGGCCCGGTAGCGTCAGCGCGGGACCGGCGCCGCGGGCGGCGACGCACGGCCCGGCCCCCGCCCGCACCCCAGTACCATGGACGGCATGACTTCTGCCTCCGACGGCCCCGCGGACGATCCCGCCGCCACCCCGATGCGGCCGGACCCGGACGCCCTGGAACACCGCGACCTGGTGGTCCGGCGTGCCCCGAAGGTGCACGTCTTCCTGCTGGGCGGCGCCGCGCTCGGGGTCCTCGCGGCCCTGGCGGTCTCCCTGACCGGACGGCAGAACCCGGAGTTCACCTTCGGGTCCGTCTTCGGGTACTTCGTGGTGGTCTTCGGGATCATCGGCGTCGGCGTGGCCGGACTGGTCTGGCTGGTCCTGGACCGGCGGTCCCGCGCGCGTGCCCGCACGGTGCACGCCCGGGCCGTGACGGACCCGGCGCAGGCCGACTACGCCGTGGACCCCTCCGACCTGCAGCAGTGGCGGGAGAAGTGGGACAATGAGGGACGTGACGACGATGCGCGGTGACGGCAGGCTGACCCACGACCTCGATCCCCAGGAGAAGGGGCCCCAGGACGAGTGCGGCGTCTTCGGCGTCTGGGCACCCGGGGAGGACGTCTCCAAGCTGGCCTACTACGGCCTCTACGCCCTGCAGCACCGCGGCCAGGAGTCCGCGGGCATCGCGACCTCGGACGGCCAGCGCATCTCCGTCTACAAGGACCTCGGCCTGGTCTCGCAGGTGTTCGACGAGGCGACCCTGAACACCCTGACCGGGCACATCGCCGTCGGGCACTGCCGGTACTCGACCACCGGCGGGAACAACTGGGCCAACGCCCAGCCCACGCTGGGGGCGACGTCGGCCGGTACCGTCGCGCTGGCGCACAACGGCAACCTGGTGAACTCCGCCGAGCTGTTCCGGATGGTGGAGGCGCGCTACGGCAGGCAGACCCGCGGCGAGCTGGCCCAGGGCAACACCACGGATACCGCCCTGGTCACCGCGCTGCTGCAGGGCGAGGAGGGATCCACCCTCGAGGAGACCGCCGTGGCGCTGCTGCCGCAGATCCGCGGCGCGTTCAGCTTCGTGTTCATGGACGAGCACACCCTCTACGCCGCGCGCGACCCGCACGGGGTGCGCCCGCTGGTGCTGGGCCGGCTGGAGCGCGGCTGGGTGGTCGCCTCCGAGCAGTCCGCCCTGGCCACCGTGGGCGCCGGGTTCATCCGTGAGGTCTCCCCCGGCGAGATGATCGCGATCGACGAGGAGGGCATCCGCTCGACCCGTTTCGCCGAGCCCACCCCCGCGCACTGCGTCTTCGAGTACGTCTACCTCGCCCGCCCGGACGCCGCCATCAACGGCCGCTCCGTGTACGAGTCCCGCGGGGAGATGGGCCGGGCGCTCGCCCGGGAGAACCCGGTGGACGCCGACGTCGTCATCCCGGTCCCCGAGTCCGGCACCCCCGCGGCGGTCGGCTACGCCACGGAGTCCGGCATCCCCTTCGGCCAGGGCTTCGTCAAGAACTCCTACGTGGGACGCACCTTCATCCAGCCCTCCCAGACCCTGCGGCAGCTGGGCATCCGGCTCAAGCTCAACGTGCAGCCGGCCGTGGTGGCCGGCAAGCGCGTGGTGGTCGTGGACGACTCGATCGTGCGCGGCAACACCCAGCGGGCCATCGTGCGGATGCTCAAGGAGGCCGGAGCCCGCGAGGTGCACGTGCGCATCTCCTCCCCGCCGGTGAAGTGGCCCTGCTTCTACGGCATCGACTTCGCCTCCCGGGCCGAACTGATCGCCAACGGCGCCGGGGTGGAGGAGATCGCCGCCTCCATCGGCGCCGACTCGCTGAAGTACATCTCCGAGGAGGGGATGATCCAGGCCACCGAGCAGCCCCGCGAGAGGCTGTGCACCGCCTGCTTCACCGGCGACTACCCCATCGCGCTGCCCGTCGAGGACGAGCGCGGCAAGCACCTGCTGGAGAAGGCCACCGCCGGACCGGCCCCCACGGTGGACCCGGCCGAGCGGCCGGGTGCCGACGGTGAGGACCCGGGCCCCGGAGCCTCCCTGGAACCCCTGCTGACCGAGACCGACAGGACCCCGCTGTGACCGATGCCGTGAACCCCGCCGAGTCCGCCAGCCACGCTGGCATCACCTATGCCGCCGCCGGTGTGGACGTGGAGGCCGGTGACCGCGCCGTCGACCTGATGAAGGAGGCCGTCAAGGCCACCCACGGTCCTGACGTGGTCGGCGGGTTCGGCGGCTTCGCCGGCCTGTACGACGTCTCGGCCCTGCTGAAGTACTCGAAGCCGCTGCTGGCCACGTCCACGGACGGGGTGGGCACGAAGGTCGCCATCGCCCAGGCCCTGGACAAGCACGACACCATCGGCCTCGACCTGGTCGGCATGGTGGTGGACGACATCGTGGTGGTCGGCGCCGAGCCGCTGTTCATGACCGACTACATCGCCTGCGGCAAGGTCGTCCCGGAGCGCATCGCGGACATCGTGCGGGGCATCGCCGAGGGCTGCTCCATCGCCGGCGCCGCCCTGGTGGGCGGGGAGACCGCCGAGCACCCGGGACTGCTGGGCGTGGACGAGTACGACGTGGCCGGTGCGGTCACGGGCGTGGTCGAGGCCTCGGCCCTGCTCGGCCCGGAGCGGGTGCGCGAGGGCGACGTCGTGATCGCGATGGCCTCCTCCGGCATCCACTCCAACGGCTACTCGCTGGTGCGCCGTGTCATCAACTCCGCCGGCTGGTCCCTCGACCGGGAGGTCACCGACTTCGGCCGCACGCTCGGTGAGGAGCTGCTCGAGCCGACCCGCATCTACGCCGGCGACTGCCTCGACCTGGTGCGCCACCTCAACGGCGATCCCGTGACCGGTTCGGCCGGTTCCGTGACGACGGCCTCCGGGGAGCCGGCCCTGCGCGGCTTCTCCCACGTCACCGGCGGCGGGCTGGCCGCCAACCTGGCGCGCGTGCTGCCCCAGGGCCTGATGGCCACCGTGGACCGCGGCACGTGGGCCATCCCGGCCGTCTTCGAGCTCATCACCCAGCTGGGCCGGGTGCCGCTGGCGGACCTGGAGCGCACCCTGAACCTGGGCGTGGGCATGGTGGCCGTGGTGGCCCCCGAGGCCGCCGACGAGGCCGTGGCCCGACTGCACTCACGCGGCCTGAGGTCCTGGGTCGCCGGCACCGTGGGCACGCTGACCGACGAGGCCGCCGGTGCGGGCGAGGACTTCATGCAGGGCGCCAAGGGCGTGGACGGCGGCGCCGTCCTGCTCACGGGAGCCTACGCCCAGTCCTGATCGGGCGTCGTCGGGCCCGGCCGGGCCACCGTCGGCCCCGACCAGGTCCCGGAGCGCCTGATCAGCGCCGGGCGTCGAGCCAGGCCAGGGCCGGGGCCACGCGGGTGCGCCAGCGGAACGTGGCCCGGGTGTCCCCCCGGGTGGGGCCGCCGTTGATCACGGCCACCGGCTTGCCGGCCCGTTCCGCGTCCAGCACGAACCGGAAACCGCTCATCACCGCCAGCGACGTGCCGATCGCCAGCACCGCGCCGGCGCGCTCGAAGGCCTCGCGGGCCGCGGCCTTGCGCTCGGCCGGCACGCTCTCCCCGAAGTACACGACGTCCGGCTTCAGCTCCACGGAGCCGCACTCCCGGCAGCCGGCCATGGTGAACCGGTCCACCCACTCCTGGCCCAGGGTCACGTCCCCGTCCGGGTTCACCAGCTCCGGGTCCACCCGCACGGCCTCGAGGTAGCCGGGGTTGGCGGCCACCAGCCGCGCGTCGAAGTCACGCCGGTCCTCCACGGCGCCGCAGTGCAGGCAGACGACCCGGTCCAGGTCCCCGTGCAGGGCCACCAGCCCCGGGGTCCCCACGGCGGTGTGCAGCCCGTCCACGTTCTGGGTCACGATCCCGGCCAGCAGGCCCTCGCGCTGCCAGCCGGCGAGGATGTGGTGCGACTCGTTCGGCTCCGCGGTGTCCATCTGCCGCCACCCGACGAAGGACCGCGCCCAGTAGCGGTGCCGGGCGCCGTCGTCGTGCCGGAACTCCTGGTAGGTCATCGGGCGGTGCCGGTGCAGCGAGCCGCCGGGCCCGCGGTAGTCCGGGATCCCGGAGTCGGTGGACACCCCGGCACCCGTGATGACCAGGGGCGCGGCGCCGGCCAGCAGCTCCCGGATCCCGGCCCGGGCCACCTCGGGGTCCTGCAGCGGGGCGGAGTCCTCCACCACGCGGGCGATCGAGCGCAGGGCGGCGCGATGGCCGTCGGCCGCGGGATGCCCGGGGCGCAAGGAGGACCCTGACCTCACGGAGCCGGTCGGCGTCGTGAGGTCAGGGTCCTGGGGTCCTTCAGCAGTCATGACGACCATCAACCCGCGTAACGGGGATCGTCGTCCTCCTCGGTATTCTCGACGTCCGTGTACTTGTCCGCGTAGGCGATGTACTGGTCATCGTCACGGCTGGAACCACGGCTGCCGGCGAGCTCACGTTCGAGCGCCGACAGGTCTGTGGCCGGGGAGAAATACTTCATGTCCCTGGCCTGCTTGGTTGCTTTAGCCTTTTGACGGCCGCGCCCCATGAGCGTGACCCCCTTTGTTCTCCGTCTCCGGGTGGTCAGCTTCTAGGCAGGGCTGGACCGGAGTATGCGCTGTCATGATGGTTCGTGCTCACTAGGTTAACATGTTTCAGCACCCCTTGGCGCCGCCCGGAACGTGACGTCCGCCCCCTCACGCCGGCGACCACACGACGCCGGCCGCGCGGGCCCGCCGGCCGCGCCGACGGGGGTGTCCCACCGGTACGGAAGGACCCCTTGATGGACACGAACGAGGACCGCCCCAGCGAGCAGGGGTCCGGCTCCGTCCCCTACCTGCCGCCGAGGCCGTCCGAGGACGTCCCCCCGCAGCGGCCACGCCGCGGCTGGTGGGTGGCGATCGGCGCGGCGGTGGTCCTGGCGCTGGCCCTGTTCGTCGTGTGGCCACTCGTCTCCTCCCAGCTGGACCCGCGCACCGGGGACGCCGGCACCCCCGAGCCCTCCGTGTCCCGCGACGCGGACCCCGGCCTGGACGGCATCATCGCCCGCGACGTGCCCCCGGGCCAGGTCCAGCCGGGTGACTGCCTGACGGACTTCACCGCCGTGCCGGAGCCGGCCACGGTGGTCGAGTGCAGCCGCGAGCACGAGGCCGAGCTGGTGGGACGCAAGCTGTGGCCCGCCGACGGCCAGTTCCCCGGGGACCGGATGCGGCCGGAGGCCGAGGAGTTTTGCGGGACCATCCAGCTGGGGCAGACCGGTGACGCCCAGGTCGTCGTCGAGATCTCCCACCCGACCGAGGGCACCTGGGCCGCCGGTGACCGCCGCGTGGACTGCGTGGCGGTGGCCCATGACGGCACCCTCACCGGTTCCCTCGTCGACGAGCCCGCGTTCCAGGACTGGAGCACCCCGGGCGCCGCGGGGTCCTGACGCTCAGCCCCTGCGGGCCACGCTCAGGCGGTCCTGCTCCGAGCCCTGGTCCCCGGTCCGGTCCACCGTCACCGTGTCCCCGTCCGCGATCTCTCCGGACAGCAGGGCGCGGGCCAGCTGGTCGCCGATCTCCCGCTGCACGAGCCGGCGCAGCGGGCGGGCGCCGTAGGCCGGGTCGAAGCCGGTCAGCGCCAGCCACTCCCGGGCCGCGTCCGAGACCTCCAGGCTCAGCCGGCGCGAGGCCAGCCGCCGCGCGAGCGAGGCGACCTGCAGGTCCACGATCCGGGTCAGGTCCTCGATGGACAGCGCGTCGAACATGATGATGTCGTCCAGCCGGTTGAGGAACTCCGGCTTGAAGGACGCGTTCACCACCTTCATCACCGCCGCGCGCTTGGCCGCGTCGTCCAGCGCCGGGTCCACCAGGAACTGGGACCCCAGGTTCGAGGTGAGGATGAGGATCACGTTCCGGAAGTCCACGGTGCGGCCCTGGCCGTCGGTGAGGCGGCCGTCGTCGAGCACCTGCAGCAGGATGTCGAAGACCTCGGGGTGGGCCTTCTCCACCTCGTCCAGCAGGATGACCGAGTACGGGCGGCGCCGCACGGCCTCGGTCAGCTGGCCGCCCTCCTCGTGGCCGATGTACCCCGGAGGGGCACCCACGAGCCGGGAGACGGTGTGCTTCTCCGAGTACTCGGACATGTCGATGCGCACCATGGCGTGGTCGTCGTCGAACAGGAACTCCGCCAGCGCCTTGGCCAGCTCGGTCTTGCCCACGCCCGTGGGGCCGAGGAACAGGAACGAGCCGGTGGGCCGGTCGGGGTCGGAGATCCCGGCCCGGGAGCGGCGCACCGCGTCGGACACCGAGCTCACCGCCTGGCGCTGGCCGATCAGCCGTTCGCCGATGTGGTCCTCCATGGTCAGCAGCTTGTCCTGCTCGGACTGGAGCATGCGGCCGGCCGGGATCCCGGTCCAGGCGGAGATGACCTCGGCGATGTCATCGGCGGTGACCTCCTCGGAGACCATCGCCTGCTCGCCGCTGGGCGCGCCGGACTCGGCCTCCACCGCGGCCTGCAGTGCCTTCTCCAGCGCCGGGATCTCGCCGTAGAGGATGCGGGAGGCCTCGGCCAGGTCGCCGTCGCGCTGCGCCTTGTCCGCGGCCGAGCGCAGTTCGTCCAGCCGCACGCGCAGGTCACCGGCCTGGTTGAGGGAGGCCTTCTCGGACTCCCACTGGGCGTTGAGCGCGGCGAGCTGCTCCTTCTGGTTGGCCATCTCCTCGCGCAGCGCGGCCAGGCGCTCCACCGAGGCGGGGTCGGTCTCGTCCTGCAGGGCCAGCTCCTCCATGGTCAGGCGGTCCACCGAGCGGCGCAGCTGGTCGATCTCCTCCGGGGCGGAGTCGATCTCCATGCGCAGCCGGGAGGCGGACTCGTCGACCAGGTCGATCGCCTTGTCCGGCAGCTGCCGGCCGGAGATGTACCGGTCGGAGAGGTTCGCCGCGGCCACGAGGGCCGAGTCGGCGATGGCCACCTTGTGGTGCGCCTCGTAGCGCTCTTTGAGGCCGCGCAGGATGGCGATCGTGTCGTCCACGGAGGGCTCGCCCACGTAGACCTGCTGGAAACGGCGCTCCAGGGCCGGATCCTTCTCGATGTTCTCCCGGTACTCGTCCAGGGTGGTGGCGCCGATCAGGCGCAGCTCGCCGCGGGCCAGCATGGGCTTGAGCATGTTGCCGGCGTCCATGGCGCCCTCCGAGGCCCCGGCGCCGACCACGGTGTGGATCTCGTCGATGAACGTGACGATCTGCCCGTCCGAGGCCTTGATCTCCTCCAGCACGGCCTTGAGCCGCTCCTCGAACTCACCGCGGTACTTGGCCCCGGCGATCATGGATCCCAGGTCCAGGCTGATCAGCGACTTGCCGCGCAGCGACTCCGGGACGTCCCCGGCCACCATCCGCTGGGCCAGGCCCTCCACGACGGCCGTCTTACCCACGCCCGGCTCGCCGATGAGCACGGGGTTGTTCTTGGTCCGGCGCGAGAGCACCTGGACCACGCGGCGGATCTCGGCGTCACGGCCGATGACGGGGTCCAGCGTGCCGGCCCGGGCGATCTCCGTGAGGTCGGTCCCGTACTTCTCCAGCGCCTGGAAGGTGTTCTCCGGGTCCGGGGTGGTCACGCGCGTGTCCCCCCGGACCTCCTTGACCGCGGCGGACAGGGCCTCGAGGCTCGCACCGGCGTCCCGCAGGGCCGCCCCGGCCCGGCCGGCGTCCGCGGCCAGGCCCAGGAGCAGGTGCTCGGTGGAGACGTAGTCGTCCCCAAGGGCCTCGGCCTGCTGCTGGGCGGCCTGCACCGCGAGCAGCCCCTGGCGGGAGAGCTGCGCCTGGGCCACGGAGGTGCCGGAGGTGGCGGGCATCTGCTTGATGGCGGTGGACGCGGCGGTGGACACCACGTCCGGGTCGACGCCGGCGGCCTTGAGGACCGCGACGGCGACGGAGCCGCGCTGGTCCATGAGCGCCTTCAGCAGGTGGGCCGGCTCGATCTGCGGATTGCCGGCCGTCGAGGCGTGCATGGCCGCGGCGGACAGCACCTCCTGGCTCTTCGTGGTGAACTTCGCGTCCATGGCGTACTCCTCCCTCCCGGTCCCCCGGGCGGTCACTGGCGGAACGTGGATTCCTACTCGA
This sequence comes from Citricoccus sp., assembly GCF_035445025.1. NCBI lineage: Bacteria > Bacillati > Actinomycetota > Actinomycetes > Micrococcales > Micrococcaceae > Citricoccus > Citricoccus sp. The sequence continues at coordinate 53,614 of NZ_DAOMPX010000003.1, forward strand.
ACTTGAGTGTACTTGACTCAACCCTGCCGCGCACCGCGCTATTCCCCGGTTCAGGCGGCCATCGGCACCACCGTACGCGCGCGGTACCGGGCTGTCCCGGGGTCCCCGACGGCGGTGCGCGTCGACGGCGGACCCACTGGGCACTATCCTGACTGCCTTGGACCATCCCCGCTCCACGGAAGGCCGATCATGCCCCCCTCACGCGTCCGGCGACTCGCCGCGACCGCCCTCTGCGCCGGCACCCTGGCCCTGTCCGGGTGCGCGGTGCTCGGTCCGGCCGACTCCGGCGGCACCGGCAACGGCGGCGAGGTCGCCGTGAACGAGTCCGTCCCGCTGCTGAACCCCGGCCAGCTCACCGTCTGCTCGGACATCCCCTACCCCCCGTTCGAGTTCCAGCAGGGCGGCAAGACCGTGGGCTACGACATCGACATCGTGCAGCGCATCGCCGACGACCTCGGCGCGGAGCTGAGCATCGTGGACTCCTCCTTCGAGGCCATCCAGTCCGGCGCCTCGCTGACCGGCTGCGACGTGAACATCTCCTCGATCACCATCACGGACGAGCGCCGGCAGACGATGGCCTTCTCGATCCCCTACCTGGACGACGACCTCGTGCTCGTGGCCCCGGTCGACTCGGGCATCACGGACCTGGAGTCCGCGCAGGGCAAGCGCATCGGCGTCCAGCAGGCGACCACCGGCGAGTTCTTCGCCGAGGAGAACGGCCTGGACATCGTGCAGTTCGAGGACGGCGGCATGCAGGTCGAGGGCCTGCGCTCCGGCAGCGCGGACGCCGTGCTCGGCAACGGATCGGTGCTGCTCTACCAGCTCAAGGACGACCCGGCCTACGAGGTCGTGGAGACCTTCGAGACCGGTGAGCAGCTGGGCATGGGCATCTCCCCGGACAACGCACTGCTGCTGAGCTTCGTCAACCAGACGCTGCTCGACATGGAAGAGGACGGCACCCTGAACGAGTCCCGGGTCCGTTGGTTCGGCGAGGAGGCCGCGCAGTGAGTGAGAACCAGCCCGGGCACGCCCCGGTCCCGCAGCCGGAGCCCGGCGCCGGCTCCGCCCCGGCGACGTCCCGGGACCCGGACGCCGCCCGGCCGGGTGGCGCGCGCCGCCGTCGCCGGATCTCCCTGGGCATCCAGGCGGCGGTCTTCGTGGCGGCGATCATCGTCGTCCTGCTGGCCGTCGACTGGCAGACCGTGGGCGAGTCGGTGTTCAACTTCGCCGCGGTGGCCCCGATGTTCCCGGACATCATCCTCATCGGGTTCGGCAACACGCTGCTCTACACCGCGACCTCGTTCGCCGTGGGCCTGGTGGGCGGCATCGTGCTGGCCCTGATGCGGATGTCCGCGTTCCCGCCCTACCGCTGGCTGGCCACCGTCTACACCGAGTTCTTCCGCGGCGTGCCCGCCCTGCTGGTGTTCCTGGCCTTCGGCTACGGCGTGCCCTTCGCCTTCGGGGTGCAGTGGCCGATCCCGGTCGTCGTCATGGCCTCGCTGGGCCTGGTGTCCGCCGCCTACATCTCGGAGACGCTGCGGGCCGGCCTGCAGGCCGTGCCGAAGGGCCAGTACGAGGCCGCCCGCTCGCTGGGCATGCCGGGCTGGCGGGCCATGGTCACGATCGTCATCCCGCAGGCCTTCCGCCTCGTGCTGCCGCCGCTGACCAACGAGGTCATCCTGCTCACCAAGGACTCCTCCCTGGTCTACGTCCTGGGCCTGGCCGCCCACGAGTTCGAGCTGACCAAGTTCGGCCGGGACGGGATCACCGCCCTGGGCGCCGGCCTGACCCCCGTGCTGGTGGCCGGGCTGATGTACCTCATCATCACGGTGCCGCTGTCCCTGCTCGCCCGCCGCTTCGAGTCCCGCGGGGCTCGCCGCTCCCGGTCCTGACGGCCCGGACGACGATCCCGAGAAAGCCGATCCCATGACGAATCCCTCCCCCGCCTCCCCGGCCGCCGGCACCGTCCACGCCTCCGGCGTCTCCATCACCGGACTGAACAAGTCCTTCGGCTCCAACCACGTGCTGAAGGGGATCGACCTGACGGTCGCCCCCGGCGAGGTGGTCTGCCTGATCGGCCCGTCCGGCTCCGGCAAGTCCACCCTGCTGCGCTGCGTGAACCTGCTGGAGGTCCCCGACTCCGGGACCGTCACCGTGGGCGGGTTCGAGGCCACCGACGAGGACGTGGACCTCAACGCCATGCGCCGGCACGTGGGCATGGTCTTCCAGCACTTCAACCTCTTCCCGCACCTGACCGTCCTGGAGAACTGCACCGTCGCCCAGGTCAAGGTGCTGCACCGGGGCAAGGCCGAGGCCGCCGACGTCGCGAGGACCAACCTCGAGCGCGTGGGGCTGGCCGGGATGGAGGGACGCTACCCGGACCAGCTCTCCGGCGGCCAGCAGCAGCGCGTGGCGATCGCCCGCGCGCTGTCCATGGACCCGCAGCTGATGCTCTTCGACGAGCCGACCTCCGCGCTGGACCCCGAGACCGTCGGCGAGGTTCTGGCGGTGATGCGCCGGCTGGCCGGCGTGGGGATGACGATGCTCGTGGTCACCCACGAGATGAGCTTCGCCCGCGAGGTGGCCGACCGCGTGGTGTTCATGGACGGCGGCGTAGTGGTCGAGCAGGGCCCGGCCGCCCAGGTCATCGGGAACCCGCAGCAGCCGCGCACCCAGGACTTCCTGGCCCGCGTGCTGAATCCCACCGACGTCGAGTTCTGAGCGGGCTTCGGCGGGCTACGCTCGTCCCATGCCCAGTCACCTGTTCCGCCGCCCGGCGCCGGAGCGCACCTACCGGCGCCCCCGGGTGACCCTGTTCCACGTGGTCCGGCGCACCGTCATGAAGCTGGTGGACATGCAGGTCTGGGACGTGGCCGGGTCCATGGCCTTCTACTCGCTGCTGTCCGTGGTGCCGGCCGCGATCGCCGTGGTGTCCATCGTGTCCCTGCTGGGCCTCGAGGACGAGACGGTGCACACCGGTGCCGAGCTGCTGCACGAGCTGCTGCCGGGCCTGAACCCGGACGTGGTCACGGCGGCGCTGCTGGCCCTGGCCAACACCGACGGCGGCGTGCCGGGCGTGGTGCTCGGGCTGGTCGGCTCGATCATCGCCGCCTCCAACGTGTTCGCCTCCTTCCACCGGGCCATGCACCGCATCCACGACACCCGCGAGGGCCGCAGGTTCCTGTGGTTCCGGACCGTGATCTTCGTCGAGACGCTGACGCTGATGATCGCCGTGATCGCCGTGCTGCTGCTCGTGCTGATCGGCGGCGGGCTCTCGGAGCGGCTCGGGGACCTGCTGGGCCTGCCCGCGACCACCGTGGCCGCCTGGAACCTGCTGAAGTGGCCGGTGATCCTGGCGCTGATCGCGTTCGCCGTCACCGTGGCCTACCACTGGGGGCCCAACGTGGTGCAGCCGCACTTCCGCTGGATGTCCTGGGGCGGGCTCGCGGCCGTGCTGATCCTGTTCGCCATGACCGTGCTGCTGGGCTGGCTGGCCGAGCGCTTCGGCACCTTCGACCGGATCCTGGGCACCCTGAACGGCCTCGTGGTGATCATGATGGTCGTGTGGATCAGCTACATCGTGCTGGTGGCCGGGGCGGCCTTCGACGCCGAGCTGCTGCGCGGGCGCCAGCTGGCCGCGGGGCTGCCCGCGGCGGACGTGCTGCAACTGCGCACCCGCCACACCGGGGTGCTGGAGTTCCTCGACGAGGACACCGCCAGGGCACGCGCCACGGCCCGCGCGGTGGCACGGTCGGCGCGGACCGGCGAGCCCGTGACGATGCCGGCCAGCCCGTGGCTCGCCGAGGCCGACACGTTCTGGTCGGTCGACGCCCTGGACCGGGAGGTCTCGACCGGGCAGCCGTATGACGCCGGGAACCACGCCGGGTAGATCCAGTCCTGGCCCCCGCGCCCACGGGTGCCCCGGCCGAGGCTCACCGGCTACGGTGATCCCATGACCTACTCGCCCGGACCCCACGACCTGACCGCACTGATCGGCAGCACCCTGGACGCCGCCCGGGCCAATCCGCACGGCCGGCACGGGGACCTGCTGCTGCGCGACGGCCATTTGCGCCAGTCGATCATCGCGCTGACCGACGGCGCCCGGCTGGCCGACCACAACGCCCCGCCGGCCGCCACCCTCCAGGTGCTCCAGGGCTCCCTGGAGGTCACCGCCGGGACCGGGGGTGACCAGCGGCTGGGCGTGGGGCAACTGGTGCAGCTGACCAAGGAGCGCCACGGCGTGCTCGCCCTCGAGGACAGCGTGTTCCTGCTGACCACCGTCACCGGGGTCGAGGAGGAGAGCCACGGCTGACCGGCCCACGGCCGGCGGAGGGGCCCGTCAGGACGTGGACGGTACGCGGACGGGCCGCGGTGACTGCGGTGACTCCCGGGCGGTTCAGAGCCGGAGCAGTCCGGGCTCGTCCAGCACGGTGACCCGGTTGCCGCGGCCCAGGGTGATCAGTCCCCGGTCCGCGAGCGCGTGCAGGCGCCGGGACAGGGTCTCCGGGGTGGTGCCGAGGTAGGAGGCGAGGTCCTTCTTGGGCATCGGCAGCCTGTACCCGGCCCCCGGTGCCGCGCCGGCCTCCGCGGCGGCGGCCACGAGGTACTCCCCCAGCCGGGACTCCACGGAGCGGCCGGTGATCTCGGCGACCTGGTGCTCGGTCGCCTCCAGCCGGTGGGCCACCGTCCGCAGCATGGTCATCGCCACCCGAGGGTAGTCCGCCAGGAACCGGTCCATGTCCGCGCGCGCCAGGGAGCAGACCTGGGCGTCCGTGGCCGCCACGGCCAGGGAGGTGACCGGTTCGTCGCTCAGCAGTGCGTGCTCACCGGTGAAGTCCCCGGGGGAGAGCACCCGCAGCAGCTGCTCGTTGCCGTTCTCCAGCACCCGGGACTGCCTGACCCGTCCGGAGTGCACGATCTGCAGGCCGGGGCTGTCCCCGATCGAGTAGACCACCTCGCCGCGCCGGTAGGGCCGGGTGATGACGCGTTCGGCGATCCGGTGCCGGTCCTCCTCCTCCACCCCGCTGAACAGCGGGACCGAGGACACGCAGGCGAAGCGGTGCTCGTGATCGAGCAGGTCCCCCTCGTCCGGCCTCACCTCGGGCCTCACCTCCCGCTTCACCCCCGGCCGTCCTCCTCCGGACCGCTCGTGGTGGGCTCCACGGGCGTGTAGTGGTCCCGCTGGTGCGGGTGGAAGTCGGCGAAGTCCACGGCGTCCACGTCGTCGCCGTCCAGGGCGGCCTGCAACCGGTCCAGGTAGTACTCCCAGCCGGGGCCGACGTCGGGGGCCATCTGCTCGAACCCGGAGATCGGCTGGGTGAAGACCAGCGCGGTGCCCGCCCCGGTGTCAGCGGAGTCCAGGGTGAGGCGCAGGCGCCAGGCCGCCCCGGACGGGTCCTGCAGCACCACGTGGAGGCGGTGGGGCCGCTCGCAGGCCTCGATGGTGCACTCCCCCGGCTGGTCCGGGGCCTCGACCATGGCCAGCCGGACGCTGCCGGTGGCCGGGTCCCCGGTATAGGTGCCGTACCACCTCGAGAGCAGGCCCGGTTCGGCCAGGTGGTTCCACACGTCCTCGACCGCGTGCGGCAGTATCCTGGTGATCTGGATGGCCCGGCCCTCGGGCCCGTCGATGATCCGGCCGGTGGGCTCGCGCGTGGTGCCTGGGGTGCTCATGCGGCCATTCTGGCACGCTGGGACCATGACGAACCCAGCCCTCACCTCCCCGTACTTCCCGGACGAGCGCTCCATGCACGAGCGGATGCTCGCCGGGGAGCCGTACCTCGCCGACGACCCCACGCTGGAGGAACTGAACACGCGCGCCGAGCTGCTCTCCGAGCGGTACAACGCCACCACGGTCACCGAGCTCGCCGAGCGCCGGGACCTGCTCGGTGAGCTGCTCGGCACCCGGGGGGAGGGCATCGTGATCCGTCCGCCGCTGCGCGTGGACTACGGCGTGAACCTCCACGTCGGGGACCGCACCTTCGCCAACTTCAACCTCGTCGCCCTGGACTGCGCGCCGATCCGCATCGGTGCGGATGCCCAGATCGGCCCGAACGTGCAACTGCTCACGGCCACCCATCCCCTGGAACCGGGTCCCCGCCGGGACAAGTGGGAGGGCGCCCAGCCGATCACCATCGGGGACAACGTGTGGCTCGGTGGCGGCGTGATCGTGGGCCCGGGCGTCACCATCGGGGAGAACACCGTGGTCGGCGCCGGCGCGGTGGTCACCTCGGACCTGCCGGCGAACGTGGTGGCCGTGGGCGTGCCCGCACGCGTGATCCGCGAGCTGCCCGCGGATCCCGACGGCGGCTGGTCCCGGATGGCGGTCGAGGGCGACTAGCCCCCGGCCCGGGGGCCGGAGGACCCGGCGGGGTAGTCCAGCAGCGGGGCGGCCCCGGAGCCGTAGGCGGCGGTGATGCCCTCGGTGATGCGCCAGCCCTGTTCGGCCCCCTCGCCGCTGACGGTGAAGGCCCCGCGGCCCGCGAGCACCCGGTGCAGCAGGGAGCCGTAGGCGGTGAGGCCGGGCTCGGGCAGTTCGGAGCACAGCACGGTGCGGGTCATCCCGCGGGAGTCGAACGGCCCGCCGGCGTTGAGCTCCAGCGCGATCCGCTCGTCCTCGAAGCCGATCCGGAGCACGTTGGCCGGCGGTGGCCCGCCCGCCGGGACGTGCCCGGCGTCCAGCGGCGGGCGGCGGAACACCACCGAGATCTCCTGGCGCGGGGAGCCGATGGCCTTGCCGGAGCGCAGCACCACGGGCACCCCGCTCCATCGCCGGGAGTCCACCTCCACGATCACCTGCGCGAACGTCTCGGTCTGCCGCGAGGCGTCCACGCCGTCCTCGTCCACGTAGGAGGGCAGCGTGCGCCCGTCCACGGTGCCGGCGGTGTACCGGCCACGGACCACCACGGGGACGTCCACGCCGTGGTCGGGCCCGTCAGGCCCGTCCGGCCACAACCGGGTGGCCCGCAGCACCTGTTCGGTGCCGGCCGGGACCGCCACGCCGTCGAACCGCTCCGGCGGGTCCATCATCACCAGGGCCATCACCTGGAGCAGGTGGGACTGGATCATGTCCCGGGCCGCCCCCGTGCCGTCGTAGAACCCGGCGCGGCCCTCCAGCCCCAGGGTCTCGTCGTAGGTGATCTCGATCCGTTCCACGTGGTCCCGGTTCCACACCGGTTCCAGGATGCGGTTGGCGAAGCGCAGCCCCACCAGTCCGAGCACCCCGGGCGTGGCCAGGAAGTGGTCCACCCGGAACACCCGCTCCTCGGGCAGGAACCCGGCCAGCAGGTCGTTCAGGCGCCGTGCGGACTCCTGCCCGGACCCGAAGGGCTTCTCCAGCACCAGGACGGTGTCCGGGGGCAGCCGTCCCTCCGCGTGCAGTCCCGCCAGCTCCCGGCAGGCGTCCTCCGTGACGCCCGGGGGCAGCGCGAAGTACAGCCCGGTGGGACCCTGCGCCGCCGCCAGCAGGGCGGCCAGGTCCCCGGCGTCGGCGGCGTCCCCGGTGACCCAGCGGACGGACTCGAGGGTGGCCCGCACCGCGGGGAGCCCGAGCTGGACCTCGTCCAGCACCTCGGCGAAGGCCTCCCGCACGGTGGCGGCGAAGTCCACGTCCTCGGTCCGGCCGACGCCGATCACGGTGATCCCGTGCTGGGGTACCCCGGCGGCCAGGCAGGTGGCCAGTCCCGGCAGCAGCAGCCGGCGGGTCAGGTCCCCACCGGCTCCCAGGATGGCGAGGGTGCCCAGGTCCGGTGCCCCGGGGCCGGGGCCGGGGACGTCCTGGCCGGCAGGGACGTCGGCGGGATCGGCATCGCTCATGGTGCCACCGTAGCGCCGGACGCGGCCCGTCGGGGCAGGGTCGTGGGGGGCAGGGTTGCCGGACGCGCCAGGGGCCCGCCCCGGCAGAACCGGGACGGGCCCCTGGCGGCGACCCTCAGGGCATCAGATGCTCTTGCGGGTCTCCTGCAGCTTCTTGCGGGCCGCGCGCAGCGCCTGCGTCTGCTCCTCGCGGGCCTTGTTGATGGCCTCGGCCTTGGCGTCCGCGGCGGAGCGGATGGCGTCGGCCTTGACCTCGGCCGCGGCGGTGAGCTTCTTGGCGCGGCGGGCGGCGGCGGCGTTCTTGCGGCCGACCCGGTTCACGGCGCCGTCCACCATCAGGGCGGTGCCGATGCCGAAGAGGAACACGTCCTTGGCCACGGCGGTGCCCTGCTCGGTCGGCCGGATGCCGTCGGGCTCCGTCATGCCCTCGGTGTTCTTGTACATCGACAGCAGCCCCGTGGAGAAGGCGGTCAGCGCGGCACCGGCGAGCCAGCCCGGCACGAACGGCAGCAGCAACGCGGCACCGACCCCGAGCTCCCCGGCGATGAGGAACTGCTTGAACTGCTTCGGCGTCATGTCCTTCAGGAACGGCACGCCGTTGGCGGCCAGGTCCCGCATCTGCTCGGCCTGTTCCTCCGAGATCTTGGTCTTGTTGATCCCCGAGTTGAGGATGAAGGCGCCGGCGGTCAGCCGGAGCGGGATCTGCGCGATGCTCATGGGGTGGTCCTTCCGGTATTCGGGCTCGTTCCTGTCTCACCTTATAACCACCCGGGGGCAGAAGTGCACGTGCCGGTGAACGCGCGATACTGGGGACATGACCGAGAACCTCTGGGCCCGGATGGTGGCCAACGATCCCGAGCACTCCCGCCGCTACGCAGAGCGCTGGCGGTCCCTGGCCGCCGAGGGCATGGACCTGCACGGCGAGGCCCGGTTGGTGGACGCCCTGTGCCCCCGGGGCGCGCGCGTCCTGGACGCCGGCTGCGGCACCGGCCGGGTGGGCGGGTACCTGGCCCGCGCGGGGCACCGCGTCACCGGTGTGGACCTGGACGAGCACCTGATCGACGTGGCCCGCGAGGACCACCCGGACGCCGACTGGTACGTGGCCGACCTGGAGACCCTGGACGCGGCCACCCTCGCCGAGCTGGGTGAGGAGGAGCCTTTCGACCTGATCTTCTCGGCGGGCAACGTCTTCGGCTTCCTCTCCCCCGGGTCCCGGCAGGACGTGCTGCGCCACCTGCACGCCGCCCTGCGGGACGGCGGTCGCGCGGTGGTCGGCTTCGGCGCGGGGCGCGGCTATGACTTCGAGGAGTTCGTGGACGACGCCGGCCAGGCCGGGTTCCGGCTGCAGGGCCGGTTCGCCACGTGGCAGCTCGACGAGTTCACCCCGGAGGCGGACTTCCTGGTCGCGCTGCTGGTGCGCTGAGGGCCCGGGGTCACTGCTCCTCGGCGCCGAAGGCGTCCTGCGCGGCGTCCATGAGCCCCTCGATGCTGAGCCTCACCATGCCCATCATCGCCCGCTGCACCCGGGCGGCGGCGTCGCGGTCCTCCCCGGCCAGCAGTTCCGGCAGTACGGTGGGGACCACCTGCCAGCGCATCCCGAAGCGGTCCTGGAGCCAGCCGCAGGCGACCTCCGTCCCGCCGCCGGCCGTGAGCGCGGACCAGAAGTGGTCCACCTCCTCCTGGTTCCCGCACAGCACCTGCAGGGAGACGGCGTCGGTGTACGGCACCGGCCGGGCGGGGTCGTTGAGCGCGACGAAGCGCTGGCCGTCCAGGGTGAAGGACACCGTGAGCACGTCACCGGCGCGCAGGTGCACCTGGTCCCCGCCGGGGACCACGTCGATCGCGCTGCGCCGGATCTCGTCCAGGTGGGTGTCGGGCCGGTAGGCGGAGAACGCGTCCACATAGAACCGCGCGGCCTCCTCCGCCTGCCCGGTGGACCACAGGCAGGTGACCAGCTGGGACCGGGATCCTGACTCGGTCATGACGGTTACCCTTCGTCGGCGTTGTGATCCATTGTCACGCCGCCCGGGCCCTGAGCACCACCTTGCGCAGCTCGCCGGACCACAGCACCCCGGAGGCCAGCGCCAGGCACGCCAGCCACTGGTCCCAGCCCAGGGCCGCCGTGCCGAAGGCACCCTGCAGCAACGGCAGGTGCACCACGAGGACCTGGGTCACCGCGCCGAAGGCGATCGCCGCCCACAGCCAGCCGTTGGTGAACAGCCGGTGGAAGGCGGAGACGGTCTCGGACCGGGAGTTCAGGGCATTGAACAGCTGGGCGAACACGAGCGTGGTGAACGCGGCGGTGCGCGCCACCTCCACCGTCTCCGCGCCCTCCACCAGTCCGCCGGGCAGGTGGAGGTCGATCGCGAACAGGGTGACCACGGCCATGACCAGCCCGGTCCAGAGGATCCCGGCCCACATCCGCCCGTCGACCACCCGGTCCCGCACCCCGCGCGGCGGCCCGGCCATGACGTCCTCCGCCTCGGGGTCCACGCCCATCGCCAGGGCCGGGCCGGAGTCGGTGATGAGGTTGATCCACAGGATCTGGGTGGCCAGCAGGGGCACCACGATCCCGTCGTCGTGCCCGGCCAGGCCCAGGAACCCCGCCAGGAGCACACCCAGGAACATGGTCAGGACCTCCCCCGTGTTGGAGGACAGCAGGTAGCGCAGGAACTTCCGGACGTTCCCGAAGATCACCCGGCCCTGGCGCACCGCGGCGACGATGGTGGTGAAGTCGTCGTCCGTGAGGATCATGGCGGCGGCCTCCTTGGAGACCTCCGTGCCCGTGATGCCCATGGCCACCCCGATGTCCGCCTTCTTCAGGGCCGGGGCGTCGTTCACGCCGTCGCCGGTCATGGCCACCACGTGGCCCTCCGCCTGCAGGGCCTCGACGATGCGCAGCTTGTGCTCGGGGGCGACCCGCGCGAACACCGTGGCCCGCCGTGCCGCCGCCCGCAGTTGCGCCGCGTCCAGGGCGTCCAGTTCGGGACCGGTGACCGCCCCCTGCCCGGCGTGCGCGATCCCCAGGTCCTGGGCGATCCGCAGCGCCGTGGCCGGATGGTCGCCGGTGATCATCACCACGCGGATCCCGGCCCGGCGGGCCTGCGCCACCGCCTCGGCGACCTCGGAGCGCGGCGGGTCGATGATCCCCACCGTGCCGACGAAGATCAGGTCCTGCTCCAGCGCCAGGCCCGCCCCGGCGTCGAAGGCACCGTCCGGGCCGACCGCGCCCGCGTACTCGAGGACGGTCAGCGGCCGGTACGCCACGGCCAGCGTGCGCAGGGCCTCGCGGGACATCGACTCCACGTCGGCGGCGACGGCGGCCCGGTCGGCCTCGGTGAGCGGGGCCACCTCCAGCCCGGTGCGGACGCGGGTGCAGTGGCGCAGCAGCACGTCCGGCGCCCCCTTGGCCACCAGGACCGGCCGGCCGGCACCGGGCCAGCCGGCGTCCGCCGGAGCGCCCGGATCCGTGTGGTCCCGGTCGTCCACGATGACCGACATCATCTTGCGCTCGGAGGTGAAGGGCACCTCCGCCACGCGCTCGAACCGCGCCTCGCGCATCCCGGACAGCCCGGCCTTGCGCTCGGCCACGACGAACGCCGCCTCGGTGGGATCACCGACCACGACCCAGTGCCCGTCCTCGTCCTGGCGGACCTCGGCGTCGGAGGCCAGGGTGCCGCCGGCGAGGACCACGATGTCCTCCTCGCGCAGGTCCAGCTCCGGGTCGTTCTCCAGCAGCGGGGTGCCCTCCAGCAGCACCTCCCCGCCCGGGGCGTAACCCACCCCGGTGACGTGCGACTCCCCGGAGGAGGACCGGACCTTGAGCATCGTCATCTCGTTGCGGGTCAGGGTCCCGGTCTTGTCCGAGCAGATGACGGAGGCCGAGCCGAGAGTCTCCACGGAGGCCAGGTCCTTGACGATCGCATGGCGACGGCTCATCGCCTGCACGCCGAGCGAGAGCACCACCGAGAGCACGGCCGGCAGTCCCTCGGGCACGGCCGCCACCGCCAGGGAGACGCCGACCAGCAGCACGTCCACCGCGTCCTGCAGCGAGGAGACCCCGCTCGTGAACGCGATGGCCGCCATCACCACCACGGCGATGACGACGACCGCGATCCCCAGGGTCCTGCCGATCCCGTCGAGCTCCCGCGTCAGCGGGGTCGGTTCCCGCTCCGTGCCGGCCAGCAGCGCGGCGATGTGCCCCATCTCGGTGTCCATGCCGGTGGCCGTCACCACGGCCCGGCCGACCCCCTGGGTCACGGCGGTGCCCTTGAAGACCATGTTGACCCGGTCGCCCAGGGGCACGGCCGCCTCCAGGACGGCCGTGGACTTGGTGACCGGGACGGACTCCCCGGTCAGGGCGGCCTCGGCGACCTGCAGCGAGGAGGCGCTCAGCAGCCGGGCGTCCGCGCCCACCGAGTCACCCTCGGCCAGGACGAGCAGGTCCCCGGGCACCAGGTCCGTGGCGGGGACCCGTTCGGTGCGGCCGTCCCGGACGACCGAGACGGTCACGGCGGTGAGGTCCTGCAGTGCCGCCACCGCGTCCGCCGCCCGGGCCTCCTGGACGTGACCGAGGACGGCGTTGAAGACCACGATGACGGAGATGACCGCGGCGTCGACCGGCACCCCCGCGGCACCCTCCACCGCCCAGACGAGCAGGGAGACCGCCACGGCGGCCAGCAGCAGGTAGATCAGCGGGTCCGTGAACTGGCGCAGGAACCGCCTCCAGCCGGGCTCGGGCGGGGCCGTGGCCAGCTCGTTCGGCCCGTACGCCCCGAGCCGCCCGGCGGCCTCCGCGGCGGACAGCCCGCGGTCCGGGTCCGTGGCGACGTGCCGGACGACGTCCTCCGCCGCGGCCTGCGTCCAGTCCCGTCCGGCGGCCGGGGTCGCGGCGGCCACGTGCTGCGGGTCGGCGTCCTGCGCCATGGGCCCTCCTGGACTGGGCTCGTCGGGGATTCTGGGGCGCAGGATACTCCCCCGGCACGACGGGCGCGTGACGGGCGGGCGTCGGCCGGTTCAGGCGTAGGTGGGGACGATGGTGCGGCGGATGGCCTGGGCGATGCGTGAGTAGTCGGCCAGCGGGTCCTTGCCCAGCACGGCCGCCCAGTAGTGCAGCATGTCCTCCATGTACCGGTGCCCGTGGCCCCCGGGCACCGCCACGGACTGCGGCATGTCCGAGGCGACCTGCCAGAACGTCACCCACGGCATCCAGCGCAGGTTCCGGGACACGTCCAGCCCCGCCCTCTCCTTCGCCCAGTCGGGCTTGCGCCACAGCAGCTCCGGGCTCCACCACACCACGGGGTCGGAGGCGTGCTGGGCCACCACGATCCGGGTGGCGTCCCACGCACCGAACGGGACCCCGTTGTAGTCGGTGACCAGGTCCTCGGGGCGCGTGGCGAACCGGACGTGCCGGCCGTCGTCGACCACGGGCGCGATCTCGGGGGTGCCGCGCCTACGGAACGGGGCGAGGGACTGCCAGAAGGCGGTGAACCGCGGCAGCCCGGACCAGACGGCCCCGTCCACGCGGGCGATCATGTCCTCCAGGTCCTCGAAGGCCTCGGTGCCCCCGAGGGCCCCGAGGGACTCCCCGCCGACCAGCAGCTTCGGCCGGTGACCCGCCGGAAGCCTGTCCAGTTCGGCCTCGATGGCGGTCAGCAGGGTGTCCGCGGCGAGCACGGGCGTGGCGCGGTCGGCGAAGAACGCCACCCCCGAGGGCAGGTAGGTGTACTGCATCGAGGCCAGGGCGCAGTTGCCGCCGGTGAGGAACTCCACCGAGGACGCGGACCACTCCTGCAACCAGCCGGTGCCCGTGGTGGTCAGCACCAGCAGCACCTCACGCTCGAAGGCGCCGGTGCGCCGCAGCTCGGCGACGACGGCCGCCGCCGTGCCCTGCAGGTCCCGGCCCTCCTGCCAGCCGGCATAGGCCCGGATCGGGGTCATCGCGGGCTCGCCGGTGGCCTCGGCGATGTCCACGGCCCGCGGGCCGTCCGAGACCACGGCCTGACCCTTGGCCCCGAGCGAGGCCCAGGACTCGTGGGACGCCGCGGAACCGGAGCGTTCCGGCTCGATCGGTGGCACCCGGCCCGGCAGCAGCCTCGAGTTCGTCTCCTGGGCCGCCCTGGACAACCGTTCCAGCAGCCGGCGGTAGACCACCTTGTCCAGCACGAAGGCCGTGCCGGCGGCGGTGGCCCCGGCGCCGACGGCGGTCGCGACCGGGGCGGGCAGGACCGGCGTGAGGGCCCGGGAGGCGGTGCCGGCCACGCCGTGGACGCCGCGTCCGATACCGACCAGCCCGGCCGTCAGGGCGAGCCCGCCGGCGACGCCGAGGACGTGTTCCCGGGTCCGGACGGGACGGGTCTCCATCAGCCCGGCGATCTCCGCCTGGGCCTTGAGGCTGCGCAGCCAGGACAGTCCGCTCACCCCGAACATGAACCACGGGGCGGCCTTCCGCAGCGGCCCGATCCGTTCCGGGTCCACCGTGACCGAGATGCCCAGGGCGCGGCCGGCGCCGCGCACCGCCGCGCGGCCGGTGGCCCCGACGGCGTAGCCGAAGGTCTGGGAGACGGCGGTGGCGATGGACGTCATCCACCAGGTCCGTGGGATGAAGCTGGGCGACAGCGACACCCAGCTCATGACGTGGGCACCGGCGATGCCTGCCCCGTCAGGTCTGAACCGCATGGTCCCCATTATGCCCATCCGATCAGGTCCGATGCCCCCCGCCCGCCGGCCGCCTGCCTGCCGGTTCGGCGATCGGAGGCCATCCCGGGGACAATGGGATCCATGACCTCACCTGTATACGCCGGCCTGTCCTCCGTGTCCTCCGCGCCGACCGTGCTCGCGAGCGCGGCCGGCAGCGGATCGGGCGGTGGGGAGTCCTACGGCTGGCTCGGGGACATCGTGGTGACGATCATGGAGGCCATCGGCCCCATCGGCGTGGCCCTGGCCGTCTTCGCCGAGAACCTGTTCCCCCCGATCCCGTCCGAGCTGATCCTGCCCCTGGCCGGGTTCACCGCGGCCGGCGGGGCGTTCGGCCCGTGGGAGGCCACCATCTGGGCGACGGTCGGTTCCGTCGTGGGTGCCCTGATGCTCTACGGCATCGGTGCCTGGCTGGGCCGTCGCCGCATGTACCGGATCGTCGACTGGCTGCCCCTGGTGGACATCGAGGACGTGGAGAAGACCGAGCGCTGGTTCAACAAGTACGGCTACTGGACCGTGTTCCTGGGCCGGATGGTGCCGATCTTCCGCTCGCTGATCTCCATCCCGGCCGGTATCGAGCGGATGAACCTGGGGCTGTTCACCCTCTACAGCCTGCTGGGCTCGGCGATCTGGAACACGATCTTCGTCTGGGGCGGATTCCTGCTCGGGGACAACTGGCACCTGGTCTCGGACTACGCGGACGTCTTCTCCAACATCGTGATGATCGCCGTGATCGTGTTCCTGGCCTGGTGGATCGTCGCCCGCGTGCTGCGCAACCGCCGCCGCGCGCGGGACCCGCACTTCGTGGCGCCCTCGGCCGAGGCCGCCGCCGCCCGCATGGACGAGCTGCTCGGGGAGCCGGGCCGGCGCCGCTGAACCGGCCGGAGACCGGGGCCCGCCGGTTCAGCGGTAGCCGACCGGTGCCGCGGGGACGTACCTCGGCAGTGACCGCGCCTGGCCGGAGCTGACGATGCGCTTGCCGAGCGGCAGCAGGGAGACCGGGATCATCCGCAGGTTCGCGATCCCCAGCGGGATGCCGATGATGGACAGGAACATCGGGATGGACGTCAGGACGTGCCCGATCGCGATCCACAGCCCGGCCACGACCAGCCAGATGATGTTGCCCAGGCCGGACCAGAAGTCCCCGCCGGGCCGTTCGTCCACGACCACTCGCCCGAAGGGCCACAGGGCGTAACCGGCGATCCGGAACGAGGCGATGCCGAACGGGATGGTGACGATGAGGACGCAGCACACGATCCCGGCCAGCGCATAGCCCAGGGCCAGCCAGAACCCGCCGAAGACCAGCCAGATGATGTTGAGCACGAGGTTCAGGGCACGGTTCATGTCCCCATCGTCCCAGCCTGGCGCTACGCTGACGAGTGCCAGGCCGCCGACCCGAAAGAACCTCATGTCAGAGCGCAGTCCGCGACGTCCGCAGCTCGGCTCCGGGGCTGGGCGCCCCCTCGCCCGTCCCGCCAGCCCGTCCCGACTGGCCCGCGGCGTGACCCTGGGCGTGACGGTCGCCCTACTGCTGTCCACCACCGGTTGCCTGGGCCCCTCCCGCCCCTCCCCCGAGGACGCCGCGACCGCCCTCGGCGCGGGGATCGCCACCGGTGACGTCGGGGTCCCCCTGACGGACGCTGGCCGTTCCGTCCCCTCCGCCGTCCTCGGGGCGCTCCCCGCGGCGCTGCGCCCCGGGGAGGCCACCGTCACCGTGACCACGGACGCCGTCACCGTGCACGAGGACGACCCGGACCGGGCCACCGCGCAGTACACCGTCCGGCGCGACCTCGGCGCCCTGGGCCTGGAGGGCCAGGAGTGGACCTACCGCACGGACGCCGAACTCGTCTGGGACGAGGACGGCCGGCAGTGGCGCGCGGACCTGCGGCCCGATGACCTCGTGGCCGGCCTGGCCCCCGGGGGCACCGTGACGGTCCGGCGCACGGAGGCGGACCGCGGGGACATCCTGGACGCCGCCGGGAAACCGCTCATGACGGAACGGGACGTGGCCGTAGTCGGCCTGGACAAGGCCCGCATCGAGCCGGACGAGGTCGCCGGCTCCGCCCGGCAGGTGGCCGAACTGGCCGAGGTGGACGCGAAGGCCTTCGTGGCCCGCGCCGAGGCCGCCGGGGACCAGGCGTTCGTGGAGGCCATCACCCTGCGAGCCGACGGGTCCACCGACATCCCCGTGGACGCGCTCGCGAGGGTCCCGGGCGGGCGGGTCATCGAGGACACCGCCGTCCTGGCACCCAGCCGCGCCTTCGCCCGGGACGTGCTGGGCACCTACGGGGAGCCCTCCGCCGAGCAGGTGGAGGACTCGGACGGGCAGCTGGAGGCCGGCGTCGCCGTCGGGCTCTCCGGCCTGCAGTCCACGTGGCAGGACCACCTGGCCGGCACTCCCGGGATCACCATCACGGTCGACAACCCCGACGAGCCGGAGAACCCCGACAGCGCCGACGACGCCGGGTCCGGGGCCGGGCCCGCGGCGCCCGGCCCGGACGTGACCGCCTTCGAGGCCGGGCCCGTGGCCGGCACGGCCCTGTCCTCCACCCTGGACCGGAGGATCCAGGCGGCGGCCGAGAAGGTGGTGGGCGCCTCCGAGGTCCCGGCCGGGCTGGTGGCGATCCGCCCCTCCGACGGTCACGTGCTGGCCGCCGCGTCCGGGCCGGAGGGATGGCCGGTGGCGGTGTCCGGGTCCTACGCGCCGGGTTCGACGTTCAAGGTCGTCACCGCCCTGGCGCTGCTGAGGTCCGGCCTCGCCCCCCAGGACCCCGTGCAGTGCCCGGCCACCCTCACCGTGGGCGGCATGGTCGTGGGCAACTACGACGGCTACCCGGACGCCTCGGTGGGCACCATCCCGTTCGCCGAGGCCTTCGCCGAGTCCTGCAACACCGTCTTCGTCGGTGCGCACCAGGAGGTCTCGGCTGCGCAGGAGGCGGAGGCGGCACAGGCCCTGGGGCTGGACCCGGACCCGGTGACCGGGCTCGACGCCGCCTTCCTCGGGTCCGTCCCGGACGACTCCACCGGCACCGAGCACGCGGCCAACCTCTTCGGCCAGGGCGTGGTGGAGGCCTCGCCGCTGGGCATGGCCACGGTGGCGGCCTCGGTGGCCGCCGGGCGGACCGTGCGTCCCGTGTTCGTGTCCGATCCGGCCGTGGACACCGCGGCGCCCCCGGCCACGGGGGTCACCGAGGCGGAGGCGGGGCGGTTGCGGTCCCTGATGTCCGGCGTGGTGGAGACGGGCACCGCGGAGATGCTGCAGGACGTCCCCGGTGCCCCGGTGCTGGCCAAGACCGGCACGGCCCAGTTCGTGGCCGACGGCGAGGACCTCGCCCACACCTGGCTCATCGCGATCCACGGGGACCTGGCCGTCGCGCTGTTCTTCAACGAGGGCCTCGGCGGCGGGCACGACAACGGTCCGGTCGTGCGGGACTTCCTGACCGCGGTGGAGAAGATCGTCCCCTCGGAGTGATCGGACCCCGGCGGCGGTAGCCTTGAAGGCCTGATGAGCAGCGACCAGACTCCCCCCGAGCACCCCGCCCCGGCGCAGCACGCCCACGGCCACAACCCCCACCCGGACCCGGACCTGTACCGCACCGAGCCGGTCTCCTTCGTGCGCCGCGGGGAGCGGTTGAACCCGCGGCGGCAGAAGACGTGGGACCGCGCCCGCGGCACCTACATCGTGGAGGTCCCCCGGCACCACGCCACCACCTCCGTGGCGGCCGGCACCGAGGTGGACTGGTCCGCGGTGTTCGGCCGCAGCGCCCCGCTCGTGGTGGACATCGGCTGCGGCCTCGGGGAGTCGACGGTCCAGGGTGCCGTGGACCGTCCCGAGGCGGACTTCGTGGCCGTGGAGGTCTACACCCCGGGCCTGGCCGCGCTGCTGATGGAGATCGAGGACCGCGGTCTCACCAACGTCCGCGGTGTGCAGGCCAACGCCCCGGAGGTGCTGGACCACCTCCTGGCCCCCGGGTCCGTGCAGGAGGTCTGGGTGTTCTTCCCGGACCCGTGGCACAAGACGCGCCACCACAAGCGCCGGCTGGTCTCCCCCGCCTTCGCCGACCGCGTGGCCCGCGTCCTGGCGCCCGGCGGCGTGCTGCGGCTGGCCACCGACTGGTCCAGCTACGCCGTGCACATGCGCCGGGTCATGGAGGGGCACCCGGAGTTCGCCAACCTGTATCCGGGGCGTTCCGCCGGCCAGGAGTCCCCGCTGACCCGGGTGCGGGTCGAGGGCCGGGAACTGCAGGTCGGCGCGCAGCCGATCACCCCGGACTCGCTGGGCTCGCGCGCGGGGCTGAGCGAGGCGGCCGCGGGGGCCGGCGTCGAGGACCCGGTGGACCACGCCGGCGGCTGGGCACCGCGCTTCGACGGCCGCCCGTTGACCAGCTTCGAGGCCAAGGCCCTGCGGGCCGGTCGCCTCGTGTTCGACCTCGCCTACCGCCGCCGCTGAGGGTGCGCGCCCGGCCCCGGCTTTGCGGCCCGGCGCGTCACCGGGGATACTTGGACGCCGAACCACCGACCACCGACCGTGGACCCCCGGGCGCCAGTCCTTCGCCCGCCGGGCGTCGGCCGCCGTCGTGAGGGCCGGGTCATGACGAAGGGACCCCGGGTGCCTGACGCCTCGTCCTCCCCCGCACCACACGACCGATCCACCGCGGCCTCTCCCGCCGGCCCGCCGGCGGACGCCGCGCAGGACGCCGGGGCCAGCACCGGCGCCGTCGGCCTCTACCCGCACGACATCCACCCGGGACTGGTCCCCGGGATCGGGGTGGACGAGCAGCGCAACCGCTTCGGGCTGGACTGGGTGGTCTTCGGGATCACGGCGGCGCTGATCGTCGCCTTCGTGGCCTGGGGCGTCACCGCCCCGGAGTCGGTGGGCCAGGTCTCGGCCACCGCCTTCGGCTGGGCCATGACCAACGCCGGCTGGCTGCTCAACATCACGCTGATGGTCTGCGTGGTCGTCATGGTGGTCCTGGCCTTCGGGCGCTTCGGCCGCATCCGGCTGGGCAAGGACGACGAGGAGCCCGAGTTCTCCCGGTTCTCCTGGGTCGCCATGATGTTCTCCGCGGGCATCGGCGTGGGCATCTTCTTCTTCGGCCCCTCCGAGCCGCTGGCGTACTACACCTCTCCCCCGCCGCACACGGTCGAGGCCGGCACCTCGGAGGCCCTGCACCAGGCCATGGCCCAGTCGCACTACCACTGGGGACTGCACGCCTGGGCGCTCTACGCGCTGGTGGGCGGCGCCATCGCCTATTCCTCCTACCGACGCGGCCGCGTCTCGCTGGTCAGCTCGGTGTTCCGCTCGCTGTTCGGTGAACGGCACACCGACGGGGTGGCCGGCAAGATCGTGGACATCTTCGCCATCATCGCCACCCTGTTCGGCACCGCCGCGACCCTGGGCATCGCCGCCATCCAGATCGGCGAGGGCGTGTCGATCATCTCCGGGGCGGGTCCGCTGGGCAACACCGCGTTGCTCGTCATCATCGCCGTGCTGACCCTGGCCTTCATCGTCAGCGCCGTGTCCGGGGTGACCCGGGGCATCCGCTACCTCTCCAACATCAACATCACGCTGACCCTGGGCGCGGTGCTGTTCGTCTTCATCGCCGGGCCCACGCTGTTCCTGCTCAACCTCGTCCCCTCCGGCGTCATGCACTACTTCGACGAGATGTTCGCGATGATGGGCAAGTCGCTGTCCTGGGGTGCGGAGGCCGTGGAGTTCCAGTCCGCCTGGACCGCGTTCTACTGGGCCTGGTGGATCGCGTGGACGCCGTTCGTGGGCATGTTCATCGCCCGGATCTCGCGCGGGCGGACCCTGCGTGAGTTCGTGCTCGTGGCCATGGGGGTGCCCACGGCGATCCTCGTGCTGGCCTTCTCGATCTTCGGCGGCACCGCGATCTGGATGAACACCCAGGGCGTGCCCGGCTTCGACGGCAGCGCCACGCCGGAGCAGGTGCTGTTCAGCATGTTCGGCCAGTTCCCGCTGAGCCAGTTCACCCCCTTCGTACTGATCACCATCCTGGCCATCTTCTTCGTCACCTCCGCCGACTCGGCCTCCGTGGTCATGGGCACGATGTCCTCTCGGGGCACGCCGGCGCCGCGGACCTGGGTCGTGGTGTTCTGGGGCCTGTGCATGATGGGCATCGCGGTGGTGATGCTGCTGACCGGGGGCGAGACCGCGCTGACGGGTCTGCAGAACCTGACGATCCTCATCGCCCTGCCGTTCTCGATCGTGCTGCTGCTGATGATCGTGGCGTTCATCCGTGACCTGATGACCGACCCGGTGGCGATCCGCCGGGACTTCGCGGTCACCGCCCTGTCCAACGCCGTCCGCCGCGGCATCGAGGACCACGGTGACGACTTCGAGCTGTCCGTGCGCCGGGCCCCCGCGGGCCGCGGTGCCGGGGCCGACTTCGACTCCACGGCCGAAGAGGTGACGGAGTGGTACCGCCGCACGGACGAGGAGGGCAACCCCGTGGAGTACGACTACGAGACCGGCACCTACGCCGACGACGCCGCGGACCCCGCCTCCGGTGCGGGTTCCGGCCCGACGGAGGGCCCGGTCGAACCGGCCCGCGCCTGACCCCGCGCCCGACCCCGCCGGACCCCGCGTCCGCGGCGCGGGACCTCCGCGCCGGCGGGCCCGGGCGGGAGGTGTCAGTCGAGGGGCAGGCCCGCGGTGGCGCGGGCGATGCGGTACAGGGAGGCCGTGCCCGCGTCCCGGTAGCCGTGACCGCGGCGGAACGGGCCGGCGCCCGGACGGAAGCGGGAGGTGTTGTGCCCGACGGCGGCGGCCAGGTCCAGCGCCTCGTCCGCCGCGATCGTCAGCCGGGTCATCTTCGTCCACGGCCTGCGGCCGGAGAGCCGGAACCCGAGCCAGGACAGGTAGTCCGAGTCCGTCAGCGCGAAGTAGACCTGGTCCCGCGTCAGTCCGAGCAGGTGCGGGTTCCCGGCCAGGTCCCGGGGAAGGCCCACGGCCCCGGACACCACGAGCGCGTCCACGGACCGCGGTGGCCTGCGGCGCTGCAGCATCTGCAGGGCCCGGGCGGCCACGATGCTGCCGTAGGAGTGTGCCTCCACGGCGGTGTGCGGGAACGGGTCCGTGGCCCCGGAGCCCTGGCGGTCCCCGGGGCCGTCCGCGGCGATCCGCTCGCGGTAGTCGTACCAGCCGGCCATGTGCAGGGCGAGCCGGGCGCCGCCGCGCAGGGCATGCCGGCCGGAGAGCGCTCCCCACGGCCCCGGCGGCTGGTAGCCCAGCCAGCTCACCACGCAGGGACTGGCCGCCCCGGCCTCACGCTGGGCGGCCCACAGCTGACCGGCCTCCCGCGCGCTGCCCCACATGGCCGAGTGCACGAAGATCCCCATCCCGGAGACCTGCCAGGTCAGGTGGGTGGCGTCGGCCGGCTCCCCGACGGCGACGACCCCGGCCGCCGGGCGAAGGGCGTTGCCGAGGTCGTAGGCGAGCAGGACGCGGTCGGGGAAGGAGGGGTCCATGGCACCGGGCTTGAGCGCGTGGACGATCCCGTCGAGGGCGGCCCGCTGCTTGGGTCCGAGCAGGTGGCGGCGGCGCATGTCCGCCCGCAGCCGCTCGCGGGTGGCCCGCCGCTCGACGGGGTCCCAGATGTCCCGCCGGGCGACCTGCGCCGGGCTCAGTTCTTCGGCTTCCACACCAGGACCCCGGACACGGTCCGGGCCGAGGGGGTGAGTGCCGACGACGACGACGGGCCGGCGGTGAGGGCGGCGGCCGGGCGCCGTCGGGGCCAGTCGCGCTGGCCGGCCCCTCGCCGCCGGGCGGCCGCGTACCCCTGCTCGGCGGCCTCACGGTCCGGCCCGGCGTCGAAGGTGGTGGTCACGTCTCCCTGCGCGCCGGCGGCGAACACGCGCGGGTACCGGGCGTAGGCCTGGAAGGCCTGGATCTGGCCGGCCAGGTCGGCGACCGTCTGCTGGAGCCGTTCGACCTCGTCCTCCAGGGCCACGATCCGCCGGATGCCCTCGAGGGACACGCCCTCGCGGGACAGCTGCTGGATGGTGCGGAGCCGGTCCACGTCCTGCCGGGAGTAGCGGCGCTGCCGCCCGCCCTGGCGCTGCGGGACCACCAGGCCCATGCGGTCGTACTGGCGCAGGGTCTGCGGGTGCATGCCCGCCAGCTCGGCGGCCACCGAGATCACGTACAGCGGGTCCTCCCAGGCGGTGGTCACAGCCGCGCCTTGTCCGCCAGTGCGGCCCGCGGGTCGTGGCCGGCCGCGGCCCGGGCATAGGACTCGACGGCGGCGCGGGCCTCCTCGGACAGGGATGCCGGCACCGCCACCTGCAGCTCGACCAGCAGGTCGCCGCTGGCCTTGGAGGTCTTCACGCCGCGGCCCTTGACGCGCAGCACCCGCCCCGAGGAGGTCCCGGCCGGGACCCTCACCTTCACGGAGCCGTCCAGGGTAGGCACCTGGATGGTGGCGCCCAGGGCGGCCTCGTCGAAGGTGATCGGCACGTGGATGCGCAGGTTGTCGCCCTCGCGGTGGAAGAACGGGTGCTCGCGCACCTTGACGGTCACCAGCAGGTCCCCGGCGCCGGCCGCGCCGGGGGCACCCTTGCCGCGGGCCCGGACCTTCTGCCCGTCCTTGATGCCGGCGGGGATGCGCACGTCGATGACGTCCCCGTCGGGTTCCCGCAGCGAGATGGTGGTCCCGCGCACGGCGCCGGCGAAGGAGATCGTGGTGGTGGCGGTGCGGTCCGCGCCCTTGGTCGGCGTCCCGTAGCCGCCGAACCCGCCGCGGCCTCCGGAGGGCCCGCCGTATCCCCCGCCCCCGCCGCTGAAGCCGCCGAACAGGTCGGCGAACTCCGGCGGGATGTCCCCGGACGTGGAATAGGACCGGCGGCCCCCGGAGCCGCTGGTGAACAGCCCCCCGAAGAGGTCCTCGAAGCCCCCGCCGCCGGCGCCGGGGCCACCGGCCCCCGCGCCGGGGGCGCTGAACCGGGCACCGGAGCCCATCGCCCGGATGGCGTCGTACTGCTGGCGCTCCTCCGGGTCCGAGAGCACGGCGTTGGCCTCGGTGATCTCCTTGAACTTCTTCTCGGCCGCGTCGTCCCCGGGGTTCTGGTCCGGGTGGTACTTCCGGGCCAGCTTCCGGTAGGCCTTCTTGATGTCGGCTTCCGAGGCGTCCTTGGAGACACCGAGGATGGCGTAGAAGTCCTTGTCCACCCAATCCTGTGAGGCCATGGTGCCTCCTTTCGGGTCAGTTCAGTTCGGGTCAGTTCAGTTCGGGTCGGTTCGGTTCGGTTCGGCGAGGGGGCCCGGGGCGGTGATGACTAGCCCTCCGCGCCGGCGGAGACCATCACCTGGGCGGCACGCAGCACGCGGCCCTCGCGCACGTAGCCGTTGCGGAAGACCTGCACGATGTGCTCCTCCGGCACGTCGGCGCTGGGCTGGCGCAGCATCGCCTCGTGCTGGGCCGGGTCGAACGGCTGTCCGGCCAGGTGCTCCTGGTCCTGCCGCTCCAGCCCGAACCCGGAGAGCACCGTGTCGAACTTGGTGGCGATCGCGGCGAACGGTCCCTCCGTCAGGTCGCCCGCGGCCCGGGCGGCGTCCAGGTCGTCGAGCACCGGAAGCAGGGCGCTCAGCACGGACTGGATGGCGGTGTCCTTGGCCACGTTCCGGTCCCGCTCCACGCGGCGCTTGTAGTTCACGAATTCCGCCTGCACGCGCAGCAGGTCGGTGCGCAGTTCCTCCTCGCGGACGGAGGCGCCGGCCGTGTCCGGGTCCTGGGCGCCCGTGATCCCCGCGTCCGCGGCATCGCCCTCGGCGTCCGCCGCGGCCTCGTTGAGGATCCGCTCGGCCTGAGACAGCGCGTCGCCGTCCTCGCCGGCACCCGCCGCGGCCGCGCCGTCGGCGGCCTGCTGCCCGCCGGCGGGCTGGCGCACCTGTCCGGTCTCGGGGTCGATCCGGCGCTTGTCCTGGAAGCTCACCGGCTCCTCGCGCTCTTCGTGCTCTTCGTCGTGTCCGTGATGGGGCATGGTCTCTCGTCCTTTCCTCCGGTGCCCTGCGGGCCGGCCGTCCCGCCGTGTGGCAGGGCGGCCGGCCCGGGTCCGGTGGTCCGCTCACGCGGACCGGGTGTCAGGGGTGCTGGGGGGCGGGGATCACTTGGAGCCCGCGTCCTTCGGCTCGTCCTCGTCCACGACCTCGGCGTCGACGATGTCCTCGTCGGCGGAGGTCCCGGCGCCCTCGCCGCCGGCAGCCCCGGCATCGGCGCCGGCTGCGCCGGCCTCCGCGGACTGGGAGGCGTACAGGGCCTCACCGATCTTCGTCTGGGACGCCTGCAGCTTCTCGTAGGCGGCCTTGATCTCGGTGTCGTTGTCCTGCTTCTCGAGAGCCGCCTTGAGGGCGTCGACGTCGGCCTGGACCTCGGTCTTGATCTCCTCGGGCAGCTTGTCGCCGTTGTCCTTGAGGAGCTTGTCCACCGAGTAGGCGGTCTGCTCGGCCTGGTTGCGGCGGTCGGCGGCCTCGCGGCGCTCCTTGTCCTCGGCGGCGTGGGCCTCGGCGTCCTTCACCATGCGGTCGATGTCCTCGTCGGACAGCGAGGTGCCGCCGGTGATGGTCATGGACTGCTCGGTGCCGGTGCCCTTGTCCTTGGCGGAGACGTGGACGATGCCGTTGGCGTCGATGTCGAAGGTGACCTCGATCTGCGGCATGCCCCGCGGGGCCGGCGCGATCCCGGTCAGCTCGAAGGTGCCCAGCGGCTTGTTGTCCCGCGTGAACTCGCGCTCACCCTGGAAGACCTGGATGGACACGGAGGGCTGGTTGTCCTCGGCGGTGGTGAACGTCTCCGAGCGCTTGGTCGGGATGGCCGTGTTGCGCTCGATGAGCTTGGTCATCACGCCGCCCTTGGTCTCGATGCCCAGGGAGAGCGGGGTGACGTCGATCAGCAGCACGTCCTTGCGCTCGCCCTTGAGCACGCCGGCCTGCAGGGCGGCGCCCACGGCCACGACCTCGTCCGGGTTCACGCCCTTGTTGGGCTCCTTGCCGGCCAGTTCCTTGACCAGGTCGGCCACGGCCGGCATGCGGGTGGAGCCACCCACGAGCACGACGTGGTCGATGTCCGAGACCGAGACGCCGGCCTCCTTGATGACGTCCTTGAACGGCTGGCGGGTGCGCTCCAGCAGGTCCGAGGTCATCTCCTGGAACTTGGCGCGGGACAGGTGCTCGTCCAGGTGCACCGGGCCCTCCGGGGTGACGGACAGGTACTGCAGCGAGATGTTCGTGGAGGTGGCCGAGGACAGCTCCTTCTTGGCCTGCTCGGCGGCCTCCTTCAGGCGCTGCAGGGCGATCTTGTCCTTGGACAGGTCGGCGCCCTTGGACTTGGCCTGGGCCAGCAGCCAGTCGACGACCCGCTGGTCCCAGTCGTCGCCGCCAAGCCGGTTGTCACCGGCGGTGGAGCGGACCTGGATGGTGGAGAAGTCGTCCTCGTCCTTGCCCACCTCGAGCAGGGAGACGTCGAAGGTGCCGCCGCCGAGGTCGAAGACCAGGATGAGC
Source organism: Citricoccus sp. (assembly GCF_035445025.1). Classification (NCBI taxonomy): domain Bacteria; kingdom Bacillati; phylum Actinomycetota; class Actinomycetes; order Micrococcales; family Micrococcaceae; genus Citricoccus; species Citricoccus sp. The sequence continues at coordinate 79,643 of NZ_DAOMPX010000003.1, forward strand.
TCGTCCTCCTTGCCCTTCTCCAGGCCGTAGGCCAGCGCGGCCGCGGTCGGCTCGTTGATGATGCGCATCACGTTCATGCCGGCGATCTCACCGGCCTCCTTGGTGGCCTGGCGCTCGGCGTCGTTGAAGTACGCCGGCACGGTGATCACCGCGTCGGTGACCTTCTCGCCCAGGTAGTCCTCGGCGTCGTGCTTGAGCTTCATCAGGGTGCGCGCGGAGATCTCCTGCGGCGTGTACTTCTTGCCGTCCATCTCGGTGGACCAGTCGGTGCCCATGTGGCGCTTGACGGAGGCGATGGTGCGCTCCGGGTTGTTCACGGCCTGGCGCTTGGCGATCTCGCCGACCAGCACCTCCCCGGACTTGGAGAAGGCCACGACGGACGGGGTGGTCCGGGAGCCTTCGGCGTTCGCGATGACGACGGGGTCGCCGCCCTCGAGGACGGAGACGACGGAGTTGGTGGTACCGAGGTCGATTCCCACTGCACGGGACATGGCGGTTCCTTTCCCTGACGATTGGAGGTGATGCGGTTCAGACGCCCGGTGAGAGGTGACGCGAGCCGATGTCGACCCGTTGCCATCCAGCCACCTGAGCGTTCAGGACTCAAGGTTTCATGGCCGGGAGTTCCGTGTCAATCTGCCTTGAGTCCATCTGACTCAACTTTGTGTCACCGAGTACAACCGGGGCGGTCCGGGATTCATTCCCGGCCATGATTGGAGTCCATCACCGCGCACCCGGTGCCCACGGGCGCAGGCGGCCGGGCACCGGGTGGGTGGGGGCGCACCCCCGCCCCGGTGGCCAGGGGCGGACGGCCCCCACCAGCACCGATGGCGACCATGTGAATGTGCTGGGAGTTTCCTGACGTCGACCTGGGCGCTTCTTGCACGGCGACGTTCCGGGTGTTTGAGTGAGGACATCACCCACCGCGGCGCCCGCAGCACGTCTGTGGCGCCGCCCGGAAAGGAGTCATCATGGCAGCCAAGGACACCCCTGCGACGTACACCGTTCCCGGACTCGAACTCGAGGACGGCCACCGTGTCGGCGAGATCCTCCAGCTGCGCCTGCACGCACTGAACGACCTCCAGCTGACCCTGAAGCACGCCCACTGGAACGTGGTCGGCCAGAACTTCATCGGCGTGCACGAGATGCTCGATCCCCAGATCGAGGAGGTCCGTGCCGCCGTGGACGTGCTGGCCGAGCGCATGGCGACCCTGGGCGTCTCCCCCACGGGCACCCCCGGCGCCCTGGTGAAGGAGCGGACCTGGGACGACTACGACCTGGGCCGCGCGGACACCATCGAGCACATCGCCGCCCTGGACCAGGTCTACGACGGCGTCATCGCCGATCACCGCAACGCCATCGAGGAGGCCGGCAAGCTGGACCCGGTCACCGAGGACATCCTCATCGGCCAGACCGGCGGCCTCGAGCAGTTCCAGTGGTTCCTGCGCTCGTTCCTGACCAACGCCGCGGGCGAGCTGAGCACCGCCGGAGAGCACACGGAGAAGGGCGCGGCCCGGAAGGGCGCCGCCAAAAAGTCCTGATCCTCCCGCAGGATCGGCCGGCCGGACCGCCGGCACGGCGCAGGGCCCCGGCATCGTGACGATGCCGGGGCCCTGCGCCGTGGTGGAGGGGATCCGGGGATCAGCCGGCCACGTGGCGGCCCCCGCCGCCACCTGCGGCCCGGGAGAGCCTCGAGGGCCACCAGACCTTCGGACCGATGTCGTAGGTCAGGGCCGGCACCAGCAGCGAGCGCACCAGGAAGGTGTCCAGCAGCACGCCGAACGCCACGATGAAGGCCAGCTGCACCATGAACATCAGCGGGATGACCACCAGTGCCGCGAACGTGGCCGCCAGGACGATGCCCGCCGAGGTGATGACCCCGCCCGTGACGGTCAGGGCCTTGAGCACGCCGGGCCGGGTGCCCTGGATCACCGCCTCCTCCCGCGCTCGGGTCATCAGGAAGATGGTGTAGTCCACGCCCAGGGCGACCAGGAACACGAACCCGTACAGCGGCACGGAGGGGTCTGCCCCCGGGAAGCCGAGCACCTCGTTGAACACCAGCGCGGAGACGCCGATGGCGGTGCCGAAGCTCAGCACGGTGGCCAGGACCAGCAGCACCGGGGCCACGATCGAGCGCAGCAGGATCATCAGGATGACGAGCACCACGAGCAGAACCAGCGGGATGATCGTGCGCAGGTCCTGCTGGGCCGTGGTGTTGGAGTCCAGGGCGGTGGCGGAGGTGCCGCCGACCAGGATCTCGGAGTCGATCGCGTGCAGCGTCTCGCGCAGCTCGATGATCGTCTGCTCGGCCTCCTTCGAGTCGGCCGGGTCCTGCAGGGTCGCCTGGAGGTACACGCGGCCGTCGACCTCCTGCGGCTGGAGCGTGGGCACCTCCGCCGGAATGCCCGACGGCGGCCCGGCGGTCTCCGGGGCCCCGTCGCCGGCCCCTCCGCTCACCCCGGCGGGGGGTCCAGCGGGAGGTCCGGCGGCACCCTCGGGTGCCTGGCCCTGCCCCCGGCCGGCGGCCGCGGCCTGCTCCTGGAGCTCGGCCAGCGCCTCCGGGTCCGGGGTCCCGGCCGGTGCGCCGCCCTCGGCGGTCAGGTAGGCCGAGCCGACGCCGTCGGTGCCCTCCACGGCCTCGAGCACCTCGTCGGCCCGGTCGGCCGGGGCGATGACGGTCGCCGGCGAGCCGGTGCCCGCGTCGAAATGCTCCTCCAGGACGACCTGTCCGGCCTTGGCGTCGGACTCCCCCAGGATCACGTCGGTCTGGGCCACGCCGCTGGCCTGCAGCTGGGTGGCGCCGATGGCGCCAAGGGCCAGCACGGCGACGGTGACCATCCACACGGCGCGCGGCCTGCGCGCCACCAGTGCGCCGATCCGGGTCCACACGCCGTGGTTCTCCTCGAGTCCGGCGATGGGCCGACCGGTGGCGTCCTCCGGCTGGGTGAAGGCCTTCCTCGTCGTGAGGGGGACGCCCGCGCGCGGGATCGACGGCCAGAAGGCGGCCCGCCCCGTCAGGTACAGGATCGCGGGCAGGAACGTCAGCGTGGCGGCCCAGGCCAGGACGATGCCGGAGGCCGCGATGGGTCCCAGTGAGCTGTTGGAGTTCAGGTCCGAGACCAGCAGGCAGAGCAGGGCGATGGCCACCGTGGCCGCCGAGGCGGTGATGGCCCCGAAGGAGCCCTTCCAGGCGGCCCTGAGGGCGTCGAAGGCCTGCGGCCGCAGGCGCAGCTCCTCGCGGTAGCGGGCCACCATCAGCAGGGAGTAGTCCGTGGCCGCGCCGATCACGAGGATCGACAGGATGCCCTGGGACTGGCCGTTCAGGCTGATCCAGTCGGCCCTGGCCATCCAGTAGATCGCCAGGATGGCCACGCTGAGGGCGGCCACCGAGTTCAGCAGGACCAGGATCGGCAGCAGCACGGAGCGGTACACCAGCACGAGGATGACGAACACCACGCCCAGCGCCACGGCCAGCAGCAGGCCGTCGATGCCGGCGAAGGCGCCCGCCAGGTCCGTGGCCAGGCCGGCGGGGCCGGCCACGTGCACCTCGACCCCGGACAGGGCGCCGTCCCCGGCGGTCTCCAGGCCGCCGGAGGCATCCTGGACGAGCCCGCGCAGCTCCTCGACCACCACGTCCGGCTCGGCGGCAGCGGTGTCGATGATCGCGATGTACTGCACCGCCTCGCGGTCCTCGGAGACGTTGGGCCCCACGACCTGGTCCACGCCCTCGGCCGCACCGAGGTCCTCACCGAGGGCGGCCAGCGCGTCCAGCTCACCCCGGGCGTCCTCCGGGATGGCCTGGCCGTCCGGCAGCCCGGCCACGATGAGGGCCGGGATCTGGTCCGTCCCGCTGAACTCGCCCACCCATTCCCCGGCGCGGGTGGACTCGGCGGATGCGGGCAGGAACGTGGACTGGTCGTTCGAGGACACCTCCGAGAGCTTGCCGAAGGTGGGGCCGCCGATACCCGTCCCGGCCAGCCAGGCCAGGACGAGGACGATGGCCACGCCCACGCGCAGGCCGATGGACTTCACGGACGAGGACCCGCGTGGAGCGCCGGGAGAGGACGGGGACGAGGACCCGGTGGCGCTCGGGGCCCGTTCAGGGGTGAGTGTTGGCTGCATGGGCCCAGCGTAGCGCATATATCTTGATCTTCAAGATACTTTCTAGGCTAGGCAGGTAGGGTGGTGGAGGCGGCCGGGACGTAGAATGGACGGCCTGTCATCCACCGCCGCACGAAGGAGAAGCGCATGCCGGATGCCCCTCAGGCCCCCGATGACTCCGAGCAGATGCGTCTCCTCATCCACGCCCTGCGGCGCTACGCCGAGGCCTCGGACCGCATGGTCGAGGCCGCGGGGAACCAGCACGGGATGTACCGGACGGACCTGCGCGCCCTGTCCCTGCTGATGCAGCGGCAGGCCGAGGGGCTGCAGACCACCCCCAAGGACCTGGGCCAGCTGCTCAACCTCACCTCCGCCTCCACCACGGCACTCGTGGACCGCCTCGTGGCCAACGGGCACGCCGAGCGCAGGCGCTCCACCACGGACCGGCGCAGCGTGTTCGTCCAGCACACGCCCTCCGCACAGGCCGAGGGCCGGGCCATCTTCTCCCCCATGAGCCGGCTGATGATGGAACACCTGGCCCAGTTCACGCCGCAGCAGATGGACACGGCCGCGCAGGTCGTCGCGGCCGCGACCGCCGCGCTGGAGGAGCTGGACGTCACCGGGCCCCTCACCGACGGGCCGTGACCCCACCTCGGTAGACTGGTCCGGGTGCTCGCGGAGCCGACGCCCCGCACCCCCAGCACACCCCCGCACCACCGCCCTCGACCCTCCGGAGACCACCGTGGCCCGTCGCCCCCTGCTGCTGGCCGTGGACGGCCGCTCCGGTGCGGGCAAGACGTCCCTGGCCCTGGAGCTCGCGGCCCTGTTGCGCCCCCACCTGGACGTCGAGGTCTTCCACCTGGACTCCATCTACCCCGGTTGGGACGGGCTCGCCGCCGCCCTGGAGACCTACGCCGCCGAGGTCGTCATCCCCCTGTCCGCCGGCCGCACCGCCTACTGGAGCTGGTGGGACTGGGAGGGCGGGCGGCCGGGCCGGGCGGGCAGCACGCGGCCGGTCGACGTCGTGATCCTGGAGGGCGTGGGCGCCGGGACCGGTGCCGCCCGCGCCGCACTGGACGCCCTGGTGTGGGTCGAGCTGCCGGCCGCTGACCGCAAGGACCGGGCCCTGGGCCGGGACGGGAGGACGTTCGCCCCGCACTGGGACCGGTGGGCCGCCCAGGAGGACGCGTACCTGGCCCTCGAGGACCCCGCGTCCCAGGCGGGGATCACCGTGGACAGCACCACCGGGACGGCCGGCGCCGCGCCGCTGCTCGTCCAGGCCCTGCGCACCCTGCCGGGCTGGGAGACCTCCCTGGCCCTGGTGCCCGCGCCGGCCCGGCCGCCCCTGCACCACCGCACGGTCGCCGGCGCCGGCGACCCGCAGTCCCTGTTCGAGGCCGCCGGGGGCCCGGCGGCCTCGGTGGCGATGCTGCTGGAGAGCTCGGACCACGCCACCACGCCCTCCCCCGGCCGCAGCCGGCACGCCATCCTCGGCCTGGCGAGCGATGACGACCCGGTCGCCGAGCATGCCGACGGGGTCACGGTGGTGCGCCAGGGCCCGGTCACCGTCAGACGGGAGGGCCCGTGGTTCCGCTGGCTGGCCGGGGTCTGGCCGGCCGGCGCGCCTGCCTCCGCGCCGACCGCCGAACCCGCCCCGGAGGCACCCTTCCGGTCCGGCTGGATGGGCTGGCTCGGGTACGGCCTGAAGCGCGAGGCCGGTTCCCCGGACGGGGCCGCCACCCTGCGCGGAGCGGGCGAGGGGCCGGCGGACGCGCTGCTGTTCCGCCCCTCACGGGTGGCCACGGTGGACCACCGGGCCGGCACCACCACGCTGTGGTGGCCCGCGGACGACGACGCCGGCGCGGCCTGGGCGGATCGGGTCGCCGCGGCGGCGGGCGTCGGGGACACGGGCGTCGGGGGCACGGGTGGCGAGGGCATGCGGACCGGGGGTGCGGGTGCCGGTGCCGCGGCTGCCGTGGGCCCCGGGGTCGTGGCCGCGAGTGCCGGGCCGGTCCCCGTGTTCACGCTCCGCGACTGCCGCGCGGGCTACCTGGAGAAGGTCCGCGCCGCCCAGCACGAGATCCACGAGGGCAACACCTACGAGGTCTGCCTGACGACCATGCTGGAGGCGTCCCTCGAGACGTCCACCCGGGGCCGGCCCGGCACCGCGCCCTTCGACGGCTGGCGGACCTACCGCCGGCTCGTGGCGGCCAACCGGGCGCCGTTCACGCTGTACCTGCGGGCGACGGCCCCGGCGGCCGACCCGGTGTCGGACCCGGCGGCGGTATCCGGGTCCGGTCGGCCGGCCGTCGTCGAACTGCTCTCGACCAGTCCCGAGCGGTTCCTGGCCATCTCCGCCGCCGGCCGCATGGTGACCGAACCGATCAAGGGCACCCGTCCCCGCGGGCGCACGCCGGAACGGGACGCGGCGCTGGCCGGGGAACTGGCGTCCTCGGCCAAGGACCGGGCGGAGAACATCATGATCACGGACCTGGCCCGCAACGACCTGTCCCGGGTGGCCGTGCCCGGCACGCTGGCCACCGAGCGGGTGTGCGCGATCGAGTCCTACCCCACCGTCCACCAGATGGTGTCCACGGTGACCGCGCACCTGGAACCCGGCGTCGCCCGGGCGGAGGCGGTGGCGGCGGCCTTCCCCCCGGGGTCGATGACCGGCGCCCCGAAGATCTCCACCATGGAGATCTTGGAGCGACTGGAGTCCGGACCGCGCGGGGTCTACTCGGGCGTGGCCGGGTACCTGTCCGACGACGGCGCGGCCGACCTCAGCGTGCTGATCCGCACCCTGGTCGCCACCGGCCCGGCGGGGCCCGGGAGCGGCGGGACGCGGCTGTCGCTCGGCGTCGGCGGGGCCATCACCGCGGACTCGGTGCCGGAGGAGGAGTGGGACGAGGTGCGCACCAAGGCCCACGGCGTCCTCAGGGTGCTCGGGGCGGCGTTCCCCGACGACGACGCCGAGGGACCGCGGTACTGACAGGACGGTTGCGCGCGGGACTACGGTGAGGACCATGACCGATCCCGCCCGAACACCCCGGACCACCCCTGACGCGACCACCCGGGCCGGCGGCACGCCGCGCCACCTCGAGGTGGACGTGTTGGTCATCGGCTGGGGCAAGGGAGGCAAGACCTTCGCCGCGGCGGCCGCCGGGACCGGCAGGACCGTGGCCCTCGTGGAACAGTCGGCGGCCATGTACGGGGGTGCCTGCATCAACGTCGCCTGCGTGCCCACCAAGGCCCTGATCCACTCGGCCTCCACCCGCCGTGACCAGGACGATGTGCAGCAGTTCTTCGAATCCGCCGTCCGGCGCCGTGACTCGCTGACCGGCAGGCTCAACGACACCAGCTTCCACCTGCTCTTCGACCGTGACACCGTCACCGTCGTGGACGGCCGGGCCCGTTTCGTCGGTGAGCGCCAGGTCGAGGTGACGCCCTCCGCCGGCGGGTCCGGGCGGGCCGAGCGGATGCGCATCACCGGACGCACCGTCGTGGTGAACACCGGCTCCGCCCCGGTGGTCCCGGACCTGCCGGGTGCGGACGGGCCCCGCGTGCACGACTCGACCTCCCTGCAGCACGTGAGGCCCTTCCCGCGGCGGCTGGCGATCGTCGGCGGCGGGCCGGTGGGGCTGGAGTTCGCCTCGATGTTCTCCGGCTTCGGTGCCGAGGTGACCGTGCTGAACCGCGGCCGGCGCATCCTGCCGCATGAGGACGAGGACGTCGCGGACGCCGTCGCCGAGGTGCTCATCGGTGCGGGCATCACCGTGCGCACCGGCGCCTCGGTCACGGGACTGCAGGACGGGCCGGACGGTGTGACGGTCCAGCTCGAGGAGGGCACCGGCCCCACGGTGGACGCGGTGCTGTTCGCCACCGGACGGCGCCCGGCCACCGAGGGGCTCGGACTGGACGCCGCCGGGATCGAGGTGGACGACCGGGGCGCGATCGTGGTGGACGACCAGCTGCGCACCTCCGCCGACCGGGTCTTCGCGATGGGTGACGTGCACGGCGGGCAGCAGCAGACCTACCTGTCCCTGGACGACCACCGGGTGGTGCTCAGCGCACTGGACGGGGACGGCTCACGCCGGGTCGGCGACCGGGCGGGGGTGCCGGCCACCCTCTTCCTCACGCCGCCGTTCTCCTCCGTGGGCCTGACCGAACGCGCCGCCCGGGAGGCCGGCCGGGACGTGCGGGTGGCCTTCGCGAAGGTGACCGGGATCAAGGCGATGCCGCGGCCGAAGGCGGTCGACGACCCGCGCGGGGTCATCAAGGTGGTGGTGGACGCGCACACCGACCAGGTGCTCGGCGCCCGGCTGTTCCACGTGGACTCCCAGGAGGTCGTCAACCTCGTGGCCCTGGCCATGCGGGCGCAGGTCACCGCCTCCGCGCTGCGGGACGGCATCTGGACCCACCCCTCCTCGACGGAGGCGCTCAACGAGGTGCTCGGCCAGCTGGCCTGAACCGGTCCGGGAGCCTCACCGGCTCACTGCAGGGCCGAGGTGAGGCGGAAGACGTTGTCCACCCAGCGCTGGGCCCGCGGACGGGCGTCCCACTCCTCCTTGGTCAGCTCCTCGGAGACTTCCCGGTACTGCTCGATCACCTCGGTGAGGGCCTCGACCATCTCCGAGCCCACCGTGAGCACGGAGACCTCCATGTTCAGCGAGAACGAGCGCATGTCCATGTTGGAGGACCCGAAGACGGCCACGTCGTCGTCCACGGTGAACAGCTTGGCGTGCAGGACGTTCGGATCCGGGTAGCGCCAGATGCGGATGCCGGCGGCCAGGAGGGCGTCGTAGTAGGACTGCTGGGCGTGGTGGACCATGAACTGGTCGGCCTTGCGGCACACGAACAGTTCCACGTGGACGCCCTTCTGGGCGGCGGTGGTCAGGGCGTAGAGCATCGAGTCGTCCGGCACCAGGTACGGCGAGACCACCACGAGCCGGCGCTTGGCGGCGTAGAAGAGGTGGTTGAACAGGCGCAGGTTGTTCTCGTTGGAGAACCCGGGACCGGAGGGCACCACCTGGGCGATCGAACCGTCCTGCTCGTTCAGCTCCTCCTCGGTGGGGTCCCGCAGCTGGCCCTCGAGGGTGTCCCCCGTCTCGGAGAACCAGTCGGTGGCGAAGACCAGGTCCAGTGAGGCCACGGTGGGCCCGGTGATCCGGGCCATCAGGTCCACCCACTGCCGGTTCATGCGGTGGGCCGAGCGCCGCTTGTACCCGGGCTCGATGAGGTTCTGCGACCCGGTGTAGCCGATCAGCCCGTCCACCACGAGGATCTTGCGGTGGTTGCGCAGGTCGGGGCGCTGGTACTTGCCGCGCAGCGGCATCACGGGCATGGCCGGGTGGTACTCCAGCCCGGCCGCGTCCAGCCGGCGGACCAGCTTCCGGTATCCCGGCACGCGCAGCGAGGCGATGTGGTCGAACAGGATCCGCACCCGCACCCCGCGGGCCTTCGCCCGTTCCAGGGCGTCCAGCACCTCGTTGGTGTACCCCTCGCGGCCCTCGGGGTCCAGCGCCGCGATGTAGAAGACCAGGTTGACGTAGTCCGTCGCCCGGTCGATGTCCTGGGCCATCCGCTGCATCGAGGCGCGGTAGTCGGTGATGAACTCGAAGTGGTTGCCGTCGAGCATGGGGAAACTGGTCAGGTTCCGCGTCAGCTGCGCGGCCGAGGCCACGTACAGGGGCGCGTGGCCGGCCTCGTTGGGCAGGGTCAGGTGCGAGGTGGCGCGGCCCAGGGCCTCGTTGACCGAGCGCTGCCGGGACCGGCGCTGGCCACCGAGCCGGAACGAGCCCAGCAGCAGGAACAGCACGAGACCGGGCAGCGGCAGGAAGAAGATGACCAGCAGCCAGGCCATCGCCACGGCGGGCCGGCGGCCGCCCGGCACGATGCCGAGCAGCAGCACGCGGATGCCGACGTCGATGATCCAGGACAGGATCGTCAGCCATTGGGGATAGTTGCCGAACTCGGCGAGCGGCCAGAGCATCCCCTCAGCCTACGGTGCGGCCGGAGCCACCAGGTCCAGCAACCGCCCGATCCGCTCCTCGTCCAGCGGCCGGCCGAACATCACGTGCAGCAGCAGGTTCGCGCCCACGGTCTCGGCCAGGAACGACGGCGGCGCCGGCAGGGAGCGCGGGTGGGCGCGGTCATGCGCGTGGAACCTGGCGTCGAGGCCGGTCATGATCGGCTGGATCAGGGCCTCGTCGATCGCCTCGGCCGTCTCTCCCGCCGCGGCCAGGGCGGACATGATGGCCTGCACCAGCCGGGAGGTGTCCCCCTCCTCGACCCGGTCACGGATCTCCAGCAGCCACGCCCGCAGGTCCGCCCGCAGGTCCCCGGTGTCCACCGGCCCGCCGATCGGCACGTCCAGGTACTTCTCGGCGATGGCCTCCACGACCACCTCGGCCTTGGATCCCCACCAGCGGTAGACCGTCTGCTTGCCGACGCCCGCCGCCGCGGCGATGCCCTCGACGGTGAGGTGCTCGAATCCGCCGACCAGCATGAGGTCGGCGGCGGCGGTCAGGACGGCGACGCGGGCCCTCTCACTGCGCGGACGCCCCCGCTGTTCTGCGGAAGCAGGCTCTGATGCTGCGTTCACCGATGACCTCCTGTGCCGGCCGGTCCCCCGCCCCGGGTGCCTGGCACCCTCTCGGGCACCGGGGGCCGGTGGGGACCCTGTTTCAATACGAGACGGTCCGTCTACTATAGTGGTCGCCGGACCCGCCGGCGGACTCTGCCCATGATGCGCCGCCCCCGGTCCCCGCTGCAGCCTTTCCCTCCCGAAGGAGCGCCCCTCATGGCCGAACTGCTCTACCGCCTCGGTTTCGCCTCGTCCCGCCGGCCCTGGGTCGCCATCGTCGCCTGGCTGGCGGCGCTGGCCCTGTCCGTGGGCGGGTTCCTGGCCTTCGGCGGCACCCTCACCACCTCCATCACGATCCCCGGCACCCCGACGTCCCAGGTCACGGACCGGCTGCAGGAGGAGTTCCCCGAGGCGGCCAACGGCACCGGCTCGGTGGTGTTCCGCACCACCGACGGCACGGAGCTCACCGAGGACCAGCGCCAGGGCATCGGCGAGGTGCTCTCCGAGGTCGAGGGCCTGGAGGGCGTGGACTCCGTGGTGGACCCCTTCACCACCGAGGCCGAGCTGTCCGACCAGCGTGCCCGGATCGCGGACGGCCGCGCCCAGCTGGCCGAGGGGCAGGAGCAGGTCGAGTCCGGGCGGGAACAGATCGCCCGGGCCGAGGAGCAGCTGGACGCCTCCGAGCGGCAGCTGGACGCCGGACAGGCCGAACTCGGCGCCGGCCGGGCCCAGGCAGAGGCGGCCGGTGCCCCGCCGGCGGTGACCGCCCAGCTGGACGCCCAGCAGGCCCAGCTGGACGCCGGCCGCGCCCAGCTCGAGGAGGGCCGCGCCCAGCTCGAGCAGCAGCGGACGCAGCTGGAGGAGGGCGCGGTGGAGGCCGAGGCCGGCAGCGCCGACCTCGACCGCGGCGAGGACCTGCTGGCCCTGGCCGGGGACTACCGCACCGTCTCCGAGGACGGGAGCACCGCCGTCGGGAACGTGGTGTTCGACCGGCCCACCCTGGACGTCACCGAGGACATCCAGGGCGCCGTGGTCTCCGCCCTGGAGGACGCGGACATCGAGGGCGTCGAGGTGCTGCCGACCACCTCGCTGTCCCAGACCATCCCCAACATCGTGGGCCCGGCCGAGGTCATCGGCCTGGTCGTGGCCGCCATCGTGCTGGTCATCATGCTCGGCACCCTCATCGGCGCGGGCCTGCCGATCCTCACCGCCCTGATCGGCGTGGGCATCGGGGCCGCCGGGTCCCTGGCGTTCTCCGGCATGATCGAGATGCTCTCGGTCACCCCCGTGCTGGGCCTCATGCTCGGCCTGGCCGTGGGCATCGACTATGCGCTGTTCATCGTCAACCGGCACCGCCGCCAGCTCAAGGACGGCGCCCCGCTGCACGAGTCGATCGGCCTGGCCAACGGCACCTCCGGCAACGCCGTGGTGTTCGCGGGCCTGACCGTGATCATCGCGCTGGCCGCGCTGAACGTCACCGGCATCCCGTTCCTGGGCCTGATGGGCACCGTGGGCGCCTTCTGCGTGCTGATCGCCGTGCTCATCGCCGTCTCCCTCACCCCCGCGCTGCTCGGGCTGATCGGCCACCGCGCGCTGAGCCGCACGGAACGCGGGCGCCTGCAGCGGGAGCAGGAGGTCCGCGCGGTGGAGGCGGGACTGCGCCGCCAGGAGGAGCGCGGCCGCGAGTCGGCCTCCGCCGGCCATCTTCAGGCCCGCCGGTCCCACGGTGCCGGCCCGCGGCGCGCGGCCATGCCCACCGGCCGGGCCGTGCTGATCTCCCTGGGCTCCGTGCTCGCCCTGGCGATCGTGGCCATCCCGTTCTTCTCCATGCGCCTGGGACTGCCGGACGGTGGCTCCGAACCGCCGGAGTCGGCCGCGTACCAGTCCTACACGGCCCTCGGTGAGGCCTTCGGGGAGGGGTACAACGGCCCGCTCGTGGTGACCGCCGATCTGCCCGCCGGCCTGGACGAGGGCGAGGTCATGGACCAGCAGGTCGCCGTCGGCGAGCAGCTGGCGTCCCTGGAGCACGTGGAGGTGGTGGTCCCGGCCGCCGTCAACGAGGACTCCACCATGATGATGTTCCAGGTCATCCCGGCCGAGGGACCCAACGCGGTCTCGACCGAGGAACTGGTGCACGACCTGCGGGCCACCGCCCCGGCCGGAGAGGCCTCCGGCCTGGCCGTGGCCGGCATGACCAGTGGGTTCATCGACGTCGCGGACAAGCTCTCCGGTGCGTTGCCGCTCTACCTGGGCGTCGTCGTCGGGCTGTCCCTGCTCATCATGATCCTGGTGTTCCGCTCGCTGGTGGTCCCGCTGATCGCGACCGGCGGGTTCATCCTGTCCGTCTTCGCGGCCATGGGCGGCGTGGTGGCCATCTACCAGTGGGGCTGGTTGTCCGCGGTGTTCGGGGTGCACAACCCGGGGCCGATCCTGGCCTTCCTGCCGACCATCATGGTGGGCGTGCTGTTCGGCCTGGCGATGGACTACCAGCTGTTCATCTCCTCCGGCATGCGCGAGTCCTACGCCCACGGGGCCCCGGCCCGGGTGGCCGTGATGGACGGCCTGCACGCGGGCCGGGCCGTGGTCGCCGCCGCGGCGATCATCATGATCTCCGTGTTCGGCGGGTTCGTCTTCGCCGAGTCCGCCATGATCCGGCCCATCGGTTTCGGCCTGGCCTTCGGGGTGCTGCTGGACGCCTTCCTGGTGCGGCTGCTGCTGATGCCCGCCCTGATGCACCTGGTCGGCGACGCCGCCTGGTGGCTGCCGCGGTGGCTGGACAGGATCCTGCCGAACGTGGACGTGGAGGGCGCCGCCCTGGAACGCGACCACGCCTCCGCGGGGCCCGGCCGGCCGGCGGCTGACGCGGCCAGGCAGGGCACCCCGGGTGACGGCGCCGGCGAGGCGGCCCCCGAACCGGAACCGGCCCGGGTCTGACGGGACCGCGCGGTCCGCTGCCCGCCCGGCCGAGGCCACCGTCGGGTGTGTGCCGGTGCCGGCGCGCACCCGACGGTGTGCTCGGAACGCGGGGACGGATGCGTAGTCTGGGGTCCATGACGCACCACTCCGCATCATTCATCCCGGAGCCCGGCGGCTCCGTGGTCGTGTTCCTCGACCCGTCCGCGGACGGGGTCGGCACCCGGGTCGCCGATCCACGGCAGCCTGCCGTGCTGGTCACGGACCAGGGCCTGACCCGCGGGGACGGGATCTTCGAGACGATGACCGCCCTCGCCGGGGACACCGGGCACCGGATCCGCAAGGAGGACTCCCACCTGGAGCGGCTGATCTCCTCGGCCGCCTCCCTCGACCTGCCGGTCCCGGACGCCCAGGCCTGGCGCCAGGCGGCGGTCACCGGGCTGAGCGCGTACGCGGCCGGGAACCCGGGCAGGGACGCCGTGGTCAAGCTCGTGGCCACGCGGGGCCCCGAGGGCGCCCCCGGCGGCGGGCACTACGTGCGGGGCACCGCGGACACCGGATCCGACGGCGAGCTGAAGGACATCACCGCGGGGACCGCCCCGGACGCACCCGCACTGACCGGTACGTACTGGGTACTGGTCTCCCCCGTCTCCCCCGGCCTGGCGTCCGGGCGCGAGCGCGGCCTGTCCGTCCTGCTCCTGGACCGCGGTTTCGACTCCTCCGTCTCCGAGCGGGCCCCGTGGCTGCTGATGGGCGCGAAGACCCTCAGCTACGCCGTGAACATGGCGGCCATGCGCTTCGCCGCCGCCCAGGGGGCCGACGACGTCATCTTCGTCTCCTCCGACGGCAAGGTGCTCGAGGGCCCCACCTCGACCGTGCTGCTGGCCCGCCGGGTCCCGGCCGCCGACGGCCCGGACGCCGTGGAGCTGGTCACGCCGCTGCGCAGCTCCGGGATCCTGCCGGGCACCAGCCAGGGCACCATCTTCGCCGCCGCCCAGGCGGCCGGCTGGGACCTCGGCTACGGTCCGCTGGAGCCGTCGGACCTGTTCGACGCGGACGGCGTGTGGCTCGTGTCCTCCGTGCGCGGGGTGGCCCCGGTGACCTCCCTGGACGGGGTCGCGCTGGACGTGGACCGGGACCTGACCGACCGGCTCTCGGCCTTCCTGGACGAGGACAGGTCCCCCGGGCGGCACGGCCCGCTGCACTGAGTCCGGCCCCGGGCAGGTTCAGGCCCGGGGCGGGTTCAGGCCCAGACCAGGTTCCACGCCCCCGTCCCCAGGGCCAGGCCGGCGGCCAGCGCGGCCAGGGCGCACCCACCGAGGACGAGCCGGACGTCCCCCGCGGTGAAGACCGAGGTCCGGGCCCATGTCCGGGCGCCGGCCCCGAAGCCTCGGGCCTCCATGGTGACGGCCAGCCGGCTGGCACGGCGGATGGCCTGCACCAGCAGCCCGAACACCTGTCCCAGCCACGACGTCGTGCGGCGGACCGGGCCCCCGCCGGCGCCCACGCCCCGCGCACGCCGGGCGTGGCCCAGCACGCGCCACTCCTCGGTCAGCATGGCGAGAAGCCGGAAGGCGGCCAGCGAGCCGAGCACGAACCTCGCGGGCAGACGCAGCCGCTGGGCCAGCGCGTCGGCCAGGTCGGTGGGATCCGTGGTCGCGAAGACGATCACTCCGGGCAGGGCGACCGCCAGGATGCGCAGGCCCGTCGCGGCTCCGGCCAACGCCGACCCCTCCGAGACGGACACCGGTCCGGCCTCCAGCAGCATCCGCCCCGTGTCCTGGCCGACCAGCGCGGTGCCCCACGCCGAGGCCAGCGCGGCGGCCACGAGCAGCCACGCCCGGCGCAGGAACTCCCCGGCGCGGATGCCCGAGAACGGCAGCAGGGCCACCGCCGCCAACAGCACCAGGCCCGAGGACACCCAGTCCATGGACGCCACCAGCACGGCGGTGACCGGCAGCAGGGCGGCCAGTTTCGCCAGCGGGTGGGCCCGCTCCATCGGGGAGCCCGCCACGGGGCGGGAGGGGGCCGGGGCGGTCAGGACGGCGCTCATGTCAGCTCCACCACCCGGGCGTCGAGGGCCGCGGCGAAGTCCTGGTCATGGGTCACCGCGACGACGGAGCTGCCCTCGGTGACGAGCCGGCGCAGCATCCCGGTCAGCACCGCCCAGGTGTTGGCGTCCTGCCCGAAGGTCGGCTCGTCGAGGAACACCACGTCCGGGCCCGTGGCCAGCACGGTGGCCACGGACAACCGGCGCTTCTCCCCACCGGAGAGCGTGAAGGGGTTGACCTCGGCCAGTCCGGTTAGTCCCATGGCCTCGAGCAATTCGTCGGCGCGGCCCCGGGCCTGTGCGGCCGACCACCGCAGCGTGCCCGTCCGGTGGTCCCGGGCGTGACGCGGCCCGAAGGCCAGTTCCTCGCGCACCGTGGCCGCGACGAACTGGTGCTCGGGCTCCTGGAACACCGTGCCGATCCGGCTCACCAGGTCCCGGGCGGGCCAGCGGTGGGGGTCGTCCGGCAGCCGGACCCCGTGTCCCTTCAGGGCGGCGGTGGCGGTCAGCGTCCCGGCGTGGGCCGGGATGAGCCCGGCCAGGGTCAGCAGCAGCGTGGACTTGCCCACCCCGTTCGGCCCGGTCACGACGACGGCCTCCCCGGCCTCCACGGTCACGTCCAGTCCGTGTTGCACCGGGACCGGCGGTGGCCCGAGGCGGCGGCGCCAGCCGGGCCTCACCGCGTGCCGGGACACCGCCAGGTCCCGGGCGGACAACAGCGCGGTCCCCGTGGGGTCCCGGTGACCGGCAGGGTCCCGGTGACCGGCAGGGTCCCGGTGACCGGCAGGGTCCCGTCGCGGGCTCCGTGCCGGTCCGGAGGGCTCCGCGGCCGGCCGCGGACCACCGGGGGCGGGGGTGACGGGTTCGGGCACCACCCCGGGCACCCACACCCCGGCCGCGGCCAGTTCCTCCCGGACGGGGCCGGGTGCGAGCAGCGCGGCGGGGGTGCCGTCGTGGCTGATGCCCCCGCCCGGTTCCAGGACGAGCAACCGGTCCACGTGCCGGGCCCACGTCCCGAGCCGGTGCTCCACGACCACGAGGGTGGCGCCGATGGCCTCGACCACCGCCAGGACGGCGTCGCGGACCTCGAGCACACCGGCGGGGTCGAGGTTGGCGGTCGGCTCGTCGAGCAGGACCAGCGGCGGGCGCATGGCCAGGACCCCGGCCAGGGCCATCCGTTGCTTCTGCCCGCCGGACAGTCGCGACGTGTCCCGCCACAGGGCGATGCCCTCGTCCTCCCCCAGCCCGACCGCGGCCAGGGCGTGTCGGACCCGGTCCCAGATCTCGTCCGGCGGGACGCGGAGGTTCTCCGCGCCGAAGGCCACGTCGTCCCCCACGCGCGAGAGGATCACCTGTGTCTCGGGGTCCTGCTGCACCAACCCGGCGTGGCCGCGCAGCTCGCGGGTGGGCACGCCGTCCAGCAGCAGCCGGCCGGTCTCCTCCGAGTCGTCCGCCGGGTCCAGCACGCCGGCCAGTCCGTGCAGCAGAGTGGACTTCCCGGCCCCGGAGGGCCCGGCGAGCAGGACCCGCTGCCCCGGTGGGATGGTCAGGTCCAGGCCGGCGACGGCGGCCCGGTCGCGTCCGGCGTGCCGCCAGCCCCAGCCCTGCGCGGTGACGGTGGCCGCGGTCACCCCCGGCCCGCCGGTTCCCGGTGGGCGCCGCGGGACGGGAGGGCGGCCAGTGCGCCCGTGGCCGCCAGGGCGCGGGTGGCCAGCCAGCTCAGCAGGCCGGCGATGACGATCCCGGAGATGCCGGTGAACCCCACGTAGAGCCACTTCCAGGCCAGCGTGTACTCGGGGAACCAGGCGAACAGGAAGGCCTCGTTGAGACCGCAGGCCACTCCCGCGGCGGCACCGGCCAGCAGGGCCACGGGAAGGGTGAAGCGACGGTAGAGGAACAGGAGGAAGACCAGCTCGGCCCCGATGCCCTGGACGAGTCCGGAGGCCAGCACGGTCAGGCCGAACTGGGACCCCAGCAACGCGGAGACGGCGGCAGCCACCAGTTCCGTGAACAGCGCGGCACCCGGTCTGCGGATCAGCAGTGCACCCAGGACCGCCGGGAACAGCCACATGCCGGCGACCAGTCCCGACGACGGCGGGAACGCCAGGAACACCCCGCCCAGTCCCGCATAGGCCAGGTTCCAGGCCCAGAAGACCACGCCGCTGGCCACGGCGACGACGGCGGCCACGACGATGTCCACCACGCGCCAGGTGTGGCGGGAGGAGGTGCGGTGGGCGGAGGTGCGGTGGGCGGAGGTGCGGTGGGCGGGGCCGCGCGGGTCGTGGTGTGGGCGGGAGCGCCCGGGACGGTCCGGTGTACCGGCCGGCGGGGTGGCCTGGTGATCACTGCCGGGGGTCTGCGTCGAGACCATGTGATGTCCTCCTCAAGGATCCAAGGAGGGGAATGGAACGCACGCCGCCCGAACCCTCGGGATCCGGGCGCGTCAGGCACCGGGCCCCACGCTCCATCGGAGAACTCGACTTCCTTCGCCGGTACTAACCGGAGCAGGTTCGAGGGTCTGCGCTGGGCGCACTCTCAGCGCCGGGCGGCGCTCCCCTGTCGTTCACGATGTGGCACCAGCATAGGGCACCACCCCCGACCCCTCGGCCACGGTCCTCCCGTTGCGGGGAACGGCTCTCAGTCCGCCCGCCCCCTGGCATCCGTGGGTGCCCGCAGGCCCGTGACCGCCGGCCCCTCGAGCAGGGTGCCGTCCGCGGTGAAGCGTGATCCGTGCAGTGGGCAGTCCCAGGAGCGCTCGGCGTCGTTCCAGGAGACGATGCCGCCCAGGTGCGGGCAGACCGCCGACATCCGGCAGGTCACCCCGTCCACCGTGGAGACCGCCACGGGCCGGCCGTGGTCCCGGCCCACCGTGCCCTGGCCCTCGGCCGGAGGCTCCTGGGGCAGGGGTCTGCGTGCGGCCGACGTCCAGCCGCCGGCCAACCGGGCACCGACGGCGGCGTTGTCCCTCAGGCCGGTCAGCAGGTCGGCCGGCGAGGTGAGGCGACGATCCATCGGCCTGGCCCAGTCCGTGGCACCGCCGAGGATCTGCGCGGAGATCCGCAGGGCGGCCGACACGCCGTTGGTCAGGCCCCACTTGTTGAAGCCGGTGGCCAGGTAGACGTGGCCACCGCCGCGGGGCAGTGTCCCCACGAAGGGGACGAGGTTGGCCGAGCGGTAGTCCTGCGCGGACCAGGCGTGCGTGCGCTCCGCTCCGGGGAAGTGCTCCCGGGTCCACGCCTCGAGGGCGTCCACGGCGGCCTGCGGTGAGGCCGATCGCCCCACCACGTGGCCGTTGCCGCCCACGAGCAGCAGCTCACCGTCGTCGATGGGGGCCGTGCGCAGGCTGCGGGACGGACTGTCCGCGGAGAGGTACATCGCCTGGGGAACGGGCCCCGGCACCCGGTAGGACTGTGCGTAGGAACGGTGTGGACTGAGCTTGGCGAAGTAACCGCCGCGGTCCAGGACCGGGGCCCCTGTGGCCAGGACCAGCTGCCCGGCCCTGATCTCCCCCGCGGAGGTGTGCACGGCCAGCGGGGACCGGTAGCCCGCGCCCGTGAGCCGCACCCCCTCCACCAGCGTCCCGCCGAGCCGGCGGAACTCGGTGGCCAGGGCGTCGAGCACCTGCATCGGGTGCACCTGCGCCTGGTCCTCCAGCCGGATCGCCCCGGCCACGGGGTAGGGCAGGTCCGTCTCCCGTGTCCAGGTCACGTCCAGGCCCGCGGCGCGGTCGGCCTCCAGCTCGGAGTGCAGCCGGGACAGGCCCTCGTGGGTGGTGGCGTAGGTGTAGGCGGGCCTGCGCTGGTAGTCGATCCCGTTCTCGTCCAGGTAGCGCAGCAGCCAGGACTGCCCCCGGCGGTTGCCCTCCACGTAGGAGCGCAGCACCTGGTCCGACTGGTGACGGCTGATCTCCGCCAGGGTGGTGCCCTGGAGCAGCGAGACCTTCGCGGTGGTGTTCCCGGTGGCCACGGCCCCCACCGAGCGGGCCTCGACCACGGCCACGCGCTGGCCCGCGCGCGCCAGCAGGACGGCGGTGGCCAGCCCGGTCAAGCCCGCGCCGGCGACCACGGTGTCGAACCGGTCACCCGGGGAGAGGTGGTCGGTGCCGGTGGCGGGGACCGGGTGGGTGTCATGCCAGAGGGACGTCCTGGGGTCCATGCTGCATCCGTCCTGTTCCGTCCTGCGGGATCCGATGGCGGACGCGTCCCGCGCGGGGAGGCGAACACCGTCATCGTAGAGGGGCCCCGTGCGCATCGCACCCTCTCAGACCCCGGATGCGCACGGGGACTCGGCACCCCGCCCCGGCGCCGTCTACTGTGATCCCATGCCCTCCACCACAGCCTCCGGCGAGACCCGGTCCCTGCGCCGCACGGTCACCACCACGGGCCTGTTCCTGTTCATCCTGGGTGACGTCCTCGGGGCCGGGGTGTACGTCCTGGTCGGCGAGATCGCCGGCCTCTCCGGCGGGGCCGTCTGGGTCCCCCTGGTGGCGGCCCTGGTGCTGGCCCTGCTGACCGCGGGGTCCTATGCCGAACTGGCGACGAAGTACCCGCGGGCCGGGGGCTCCTCGCACTACGCCACCCGTGCCTTCGGGCCGTTCACCGGATTCCTCGTCGGGTTCTGCATGCTGTCCGCCGGGATCGTCTCCGTGGGAGCCCTGGCCCTCGGCTTCGCCGGCGACTACCTGACCGAGTTCATCACCCTGCCCACGGCCCTGGTGGTCATCGTGTTCCTGGGACTGCTGGCCGCGCTGAACGCCCGCGGCATCACGGAGTCGATGGGGGCCAACCGGGTGGCGACGATCATCGAGGTCTCCGGCCTGCTGCTCGTGATCGCCCTGGGCGTGGTCGTGCTCGCCCGCGGCGAGGGGGACCTGGGCCGGCTGGTCGAGCTGGGCACGCCGGAGCGCGGTCCGGTCTCCGCGGTGCTGGCCGGTGCCGTCCTGGGCTTCTACTCCTACGTGGGCTTCGAGACGAGCGTGAACGTCGCCGAGGAGACCAAGGACCCCTCACGGTCCTACCCGCGGGCCCTGTTCGGGGCGCTGGCCGTGGCCGGCGTCGTCTACGCCCTGGTCGGCATGGCCGCCTCGGCGGTGATCCCCACCGAGGAGCTGGCCGCCAGCACCGCCCCGTTGCTGCAGGTGGTCGAGGCCGCCGGCATCATCCCGCCCGTGGTCTTCAGCGTCATCGCCCTGGTGGCGGTGGCCAACGGCGCGCTGCTCACCGGCATCATGTCCTCCCGGCTGGCCTACGGGATGGCCCGGGACGGGTTGCTGCCGCCGGTGCTGGCCGCGCTGCTGCCCCGGCGCCGCACCCCGTGGGTGGCCATCCTGGTCACCACCGCCCTGTCCCTGGTCCTGGCCCTCACCGGCACCCTGGACATCCTGGCCAGCACGATGGTCCTGCTGTTGCTGGTGGTGTTCGCGGCCGTCAACGCCGCCGTGCTCGTGCTGCGCCGCGACGCGGTGGGGCACCGTCACTTCCGGGTGCCCGCGTTCCTGCCGGTCGCCGGGCTGATGTCCTGCATCGCGCTGGCCACGCAGGTGGAGTGGGAGGTGTGGCGGCTGGGCCTGCCGTTCCTGGCCGGCGCCGCCGTCCTCGCGGGGATCGCCGCCTGGCGCCACCGGCGGGCCCGGTCCGGCGCGACCGATGAACCGGCCGTCGAGACGATCGACGCCGGCCGGGGCCGGTCCCGCTGACCCCTCCGGGAGCGCATCGGGAACGGGTGGGCGGCATCCGCGAGAGGATGGGTGCATGCGCCTGTGGACCCTGCACCCCCGGTACCTCGACCGACCCGGCCTGACCGGCGGCTGGCGGGAGGCCCTGCTGGCCCAGGCGGTCCTGGCGGGGCGCACGCGCGGCTACCGATCCCATCCACAGCTGGTCCGCTTCCGGCGGCACGCGGACACCCCTGCGGCGATGGGTGCGTACCTGGCCGCCCTGGCCGACGAGGCCGAGCGGCGCGGCTACCGCTTCGACCGCTCCCGGATCGACTGTCCGCCGGCGGCGTCCGAGACGGGTACGGGTACGGGCACAAAGGACGGGACACCCGGAGCGCCCGGGGCATCCGGGGCTGAGGGCACCCCGTCGGTGACACCCCCGGGCATCCCGCCCGTGCCACCCGTGCCGCCCGTGCCGCCCGTGTCACCGACGATGCCGGTGAGGCCCATCCCGGTCACGGAGGGCCAGGTGGCCTTCGAGTGGCAGCACCTGCTGGCCAAGCTCGCCGAGCGCAGCCCGGACCGGCACGCCGCACTCCGCGCGGTGACCGATCCGGAGGTCCATCCGCTGTTCCAGGTGGTGCCGGGTCCTATCGAGGACTGGGAGCGGCCCTGAGCCGTTCCGCCCACCGTTCCCACGGCTGGGCCTCGCGGAAGTTCAGCTCCAGGGTGCGCCGGGCACGACGCACCCGCCGCACGAGCTGGGAGGCCCCCTTGAGCGATCGCGCGGAGACGCCGACCACGAGCCGGGGATCGAAGCTCACCGCCTGGCCGGGGCCGAGAACCAGGGCGAGGTCCATGTCGTCATGCACCTCCCGCTCCCAGCGGTGCACCCGATCCCTGACCTGGTGCCAGGCCGTGCGGCGCAGGGCCATGTTCGACCCCCACAGCACGGGGCCCGCGGCCGCCGCGTGGCCCAGGACGTAGTAGGCGCCGAGGTAGAGGGTCGCCACCGGCACCCCCACGGGCCTGGGCAGGTCCTCGAAGACCCCCCAGCCCGTGAGCGCCACGGCGGACGGCCGGCGCCGCAGCCCGGCCGCCACCTTCTGGACCCAGTCCGCGGGCGGCACGGAGTCCGCGTCCAGCCGGGCGATGACCGGACTGGACGCGGCGTCATAACCGGCCGCCGCGGCGGCCCAGATCCCGATCCGCTCCTCCTGGACCACGGTGGCCCCGTGGGCCCGTGCGACCTCGCCCGTGGCGTCGGTGGAGGCGTTGTCCACCACGATCACCTCCGCCGGCTCCCGGGTCTGGCGGGCCAGTGCGCGCAGGCACCGATCCAGCAGGACCGCGTCGTTGCGTGCGGGGATCACCACGGTGACGTCGTGGTCGCCCGCGGTCACGGCGTCCTGCCGTCCGCGGTCAGCCGGCGGTACAGCACGCCCGCGGTCAGGGAACCGGCCAGGCCGGCGGCCAGGTCCCCGATCGTGTCGTCGTACCCGACCTGGATGGCCGGATCCAGATAGGTGTGGCCCACCCATTCCCCGAACTCCCAGGCCACGGCGAGCAGCACCCCCAGGGCGGTGGCGAGCAGGACGGTCCCGGCGGCGGCCCCACCCGGGCGGAGCCAGCCCGCCCGGTAGACCCCGGCCGTGACCAGGACGGCGAGCAGCCCGGTCACGGCGAAGTGCGCGGCGATGTCCAGCCAGGAGACCCGCTGGTAGGCGTCGGCCATGGCCGCCCCGGCGGCGGCCGGCAGGGCCACGGCGGTCGCGGCCTGCACGGCGGGCCGCAGGGGGGCGAGCCGGATCACCACGTGGCCCAGCAGCACCAGGGCGAACAGGGCGACCGCCACGGCACCGTCGAGCAGGCCGGCCAGCAGGCTGACCACGGTGAGCACGGCTGCGGCGTCCGCGACGAGTCCGGTCCACCGTCCCTCGACCTTCAGGGTCCGCCAGGCCTCCGTCCGCAGGGGCCGTGCCCGGGTCCGGGTGCGGGTCCGCTCAGCCACGCAGGCCGATCCAGAGGAAGAGCATCGTGAGCGCGAAACCGGTGAGCATGTTCAGCCACAGGAACCGCCGCCAGCCGGCGTTGGCCGCCTCGCAGCGATCATCGGGCAGGGACCGGAACGGCAGGATGCTCAGGATGTACGGGATCGCCAGCAGTCCCGCCAGCACCCCGGGCCAGCCGGCCAGCACCATCACGACGCCGGCCGCCGCGTAGAGCCCGATGGCCACGCGCACGGTGGTCGCGGTCCCCAGGACCGTGGCGATCGACCCGATGCCCGCCTCGCGGTCCGCGGTGACGTCCTGCACGGCGCCGAAGGCCTGCGAGGCCATGCCCCACAGGAAGAACGCCACGAGGGAGGCGGCCGCCGTCACCGTCCAGGCGCCGTCGGCCAGGGCCAGGCCGAATGCGGCCGGGCCCACGAAGTGCGTGGACGAGGTCATCGAGTCCAGCACCGGTCGTTCCTTGAGCCGGATCCGCGGGGCCGAGTAACCGACCACCGCGGCCAGCGTCACGGCCAGCACGAGGGTCGAGACCAGGTCCCCGAACGCCACGAGGGCCACCACGAAGGGCAGGGCCAGCAGGCCGGAGGCCCACAGGGTCACCCCGTGCCACCGGTCCGACAGCACGATGCCCTCGATGCCGCCCTTGCGCGGATTGCGCAGGTCGGACTCGTAGTCGAAGACGTCGTTGATCCCGTACATCAACAGGTTGTAGGGGATCAGGAAGAACAGGGTCCCGATCACCAGCTCCGCGGTGAGCCCGCCGCCCGAGAGCAGGTAGGCCGCCGCGAACGGATAGGCGGTGTTGACC
Source organism: Citricoccus sp. (assembly GCF_035445025.1). Classification (NCBI taxonomy): domain Bacteria; kingdom Bacillati; phylum Actinomycetota; class Actinomycetes; order Micrococcales; family Micrococcaceae; genus Citricoccus; species Citricoccus sp. Next base: position 103,763 of record NZ_DAOMPX010000003.1, read on the forward strand.
CAGCTCACCGGCCGGGAGGAGCCCAGCAGCTGGCGCGTCGCCTCACCCAGCACCATCGTCATGGCCGCTCCCGGGGGTGGTTCCGGGCGTCGGTCCGGGCGTTGGTCCAGGGGCCGGCAGGAGAGGCGGGGGCGGGGTGCAGCAGCTCCCACAGCGAGGGCAGCAGCAGTCCGGCCGCGAGCGGCCAGGCGAAGTCCTCCACGGGCGCGAGGCCCAGATACCAGCCCACCAGCAGCTCCTCGTTGTACCGGAACAGGTCCGCGGCGATCATGAGGTTGTCGAACACGGCGGTCAGGACCATCAGGGCGAGGACCGTCAGGCCGGTGACGGCCCACCACCTCGGCCCGAGCCGCCGTCGCCGGGTGGCGACCACGGCCACCGCCGCGGCGAGCGCCAGGAAGGCCAGGGCCAGGACCGGGTAGCTCATGACCGCTCCCCCGTCGCCAGCGTCCGGCGTGCCGGCCGGTGAGTCCGGTCTCGGCGGTCCGTCCGGGCCGTCCGGTCCGCCTGTTCCGTCCGTGTCCGTCCGCCCAGGGCCAGCACGAGCAGCCCGCGCAGCACCAGGGTCAGGTAGCACAGGAAGAGGATGAAGAGGATCTCCTCCAGCGGCAGCTCGGGAGCCAGCATGATGCCGGTCATGGCCTCGCTCGTGCCCGCCGCATAGTGCTGGGAAGCGATGGCGACCAGGTCCCAGGCCAGGAAGAAGGCCAGTCCCACGGCCAGGACCACGGCACCGGCCCGCGGGGCGCGCCACAGCACCAGGCGGAACCGGCGGTCGAGCAGCGCCATGCAGCCGAGGCTGGCCAGCAGTGAGACGAGGTAGATCACCGCCATGAGTCCCCCGTCCCCACCGGGGCCGGCCCGGCCGCCGGGACCGGGCCGGACGGCGTCGGGCCACCGATCGTGGGAAGGAGCGGTGCGGCCAGCGGACTGGCGGAGTGGTCCCCGCGCAGCCTCTTGAGCAGGATCTCCGCGCTGATCAGGCACATCGGCAGGCCGATGCCCGGGATAGTGCTGGAGCCGGCGTAGTAGAGGGACCTCACGCGGCGGGAGACGTTGCCGGTGCGGAACATGGCGCTCTGGGCCAGGGTGTGCGCGGGGCCGAGCATGCCGCCCCGCCAGGCCCCGAGGTCACGGGCGAAGTCGGCCGGTCCCACGGTGCGCCGCACCACCACCCGCTCGGCCAGGTCCGGCACGTCCGCCCAGCGGGCGACCTGGTCGATGGCCGCGTCGGCGATGGCCTCCACGGCCGGGTCCCCGCCACCGTCCGGCCCTCCGCCGCCCAGGCCGGGATCGGCCGGCATCGGGACCAGGACGAAGAGGTTCTCGTGGCCGGCCGGCGCCACGTGCGGGTCCGTGGCCGAGGGCCGGCACACGTAGACCGAGGCCGGGTCCGGGACGTCACCGGCGCGGATGGCCCCGAAGTTGGCGTCCCAGTCACGGGTGAAGAACAGGGAGTGGTGGGGCAGTTGCGGCAGGTCCCCGCGCACCCCGAGCATCACCAGCACCGCGCCGGGGCCGGACGTGCGCTTGCGCCAGTACGCCTCCGGGTAGGTCTGCAGGCCCTGCGGGAGCAGGGTGGTCTCGGTGTGGTGCAGGTCGGCGGCGGAGACCACGACGTCGGCCGGCAGCACGCGCTCGGCCCCGTCCCGTCCGCGCACGCGCACGCCCGTGGCGCGGGCCCGGGCCCCCGAGACCAGGTCACGCACCCCGCGGTTCCCGCGGCGACCGGTGCCGGCCGGTTCCGTGAGGATGGCCGTGGCCGGGGTCGCCGCGTGCAGGCGGACGCCGGACTCGCGGGCCAGGCGCACCATCACGTCGATCAGCCCGGTGAACCCGCCCTGCGGGTACAGCACCCCGCCGGTCAGGTCGAGGGCACTCATCAGGTGGTACATGCTCGGGGTCCGGTCCGGGGAGGAACCGAGGAACACCGCCGGGTAACCGAGCACCTGCCGCAACCGGTGGTCGGTGAAGTGCCGGCCGGTGAACCGCTCCAGGGACTCCAGCAGCAGCGGACCCAGTCGGTGGAGCTGGGTGAGCAGGTCGCGGTCGAGGAACGGGCGGTAGGAGGTGAAGGAGGTGTACAGGAACCGGCCGATGGCCATGTCGTAGGTTCGTTGCGCGGAGTCGAGGTACCGCTCCAGCGCACGGCCGGCTCCGGGCTCGACCTGTTCGAAGAGCTCCACGTTGGCCTGCCGGTCCGCCGCGATGTCCAGCGGCCGGGACTCCCCCTCGAAGAACACCCGGTAGCCGGGATCCAGCTGCTGCAGGTCCAGCTCGGCGGCGGCGGAGGTGCCCAGCAGGCGGAAGAAGTGGTCGAAGACCTCGGGCATCAGGTACCAGGACGGTCCGGTGTCGAACCGGAAGCCGTCCCGTTCCCAGCTCCCCGCCCGGCCGCCGAAGTCCTCGCGGGCCTCCACGAGGTCCACGCTGTATCCGTCCCGCGCCAGCAGGGCCGCGGAGGCCAGTCCGGAGATCCCCCCGCCGATGACCACGACTCGCTCGCTCATGCTGTCCTTCCTGCCAGGGCCTTCACCAGGATCACGGCCTTCTGTCCGTCCGGGACCCGGATGCGGGACTCGCGGATCCGGGCCGCCGGCGTGGACCGCAGGCGCCTGGACAGCGCCGAGTACAGCGCGTGGGCCGCCCGCACCGCCCGCCGGCTCGAGTCGGGCAGCAGCCGGATGGCCTCCGCGGCGGCCGCGAGGTCGGCGTCGATGTCGTCCAGGAGTTCGTCCCGGTGGGCGTCGCTGAACGCGGCCGGGTCCAGGCCGGGGAAATAGGTCCGGCCCAGCTGGTCGTGGTCGTCGGCGAGGTCACGGAGGAAGTTGACCTTCTGGAACGCCGCACCCAGTCGCTCGGCCCCGGGCCGGAGCCGCTCGTAGGCCGCCACGTCACCACCGGTGAACACGCGCAGGCACATCAGGCCGACCACCTCGGCGGACCCGTGCACGTAGTCGGACAGGCTCTGGGCGTCATGCCGGGAGCGGACCAGGTCGGCGCGCATGGAGGCGAAGAACGGCCCCACGAGCCCGGGCCCGATCCCGAACCGGCGGGCCGTCAGCGCGAAGGCGTGCACCACGAGGTTGGAGCTGCGGGTGCTGTCCAGGGCGCGGTAGGTCTCGGCCTCGAGCTCGTCCAGCTGTTCCCGGCGCCATGCCGGGGTCAGGGCCGGGTCCGGATCGTCGACGATCTCGTCGGCCACCCGCACCAGGGCGTAGATGTTCCGCACGTGGGTCCGGACCGGCCGGGCCAGCAACCGGGTCGCCCAGCCGAAGGATGTCGAGTAGCCGGCGATGACCTGGGCGGCGCTGGCCTGGGCGACGTCGTCATAGCGGTGGTCCGGGGCGCTCATGACCGCCCCGCCATCGACTGGGCCCCCTCGCGGCGCGACAGGCCTGCGGGAGCGGCACCGGGCACCGCGCCGGGCACCGTGTCCGACGCCGGGGCGGTCGTCCGCCCGCGGTCCGGGGCCGCCAGCAGGGCCGACGTCGCCGCCTGCCGGATCTCCTCGGCCATCCCGGCCAGCACGGCGTGCAGCGCCGGGGTCAGGGGTGGCCGGCCGGCGGCCGCCAGGGCGTCGTCGAGGAACTCATTGGCCAGGGCGGTGACCCGCTGGCGGGCACCGCAGTCCGTCAGCAGCGCGCGGGCGCGGTCGGCGCCGCGGTCGTCGAGGGCGGGATTCCCCACCAGCGCGCGCAACTCGGTCCAGGCGCCGGTGGACCGGGCGTGCGCGATCAGCGCGGTGGGCTTGCCCTCGCGCAGGTCGGACAGGGTGCCCTTGCCCGAGCGTTCCGGGTCGCCGAACACGCCGAGCAGGTCGTCGAGCAGCTGGAAGCCGATGCCGAGGTGGCGCCCGACCGGGGCCAGCGCAGCCACCGCCGCCGCCGGGGCGCCCGCCAGCACGGCACCGGCCTGCAGGGGCAGCACGAAGGAGTAGACGGCCGTCTTCAGCTCGGCCACGCGCACGGCGTCCGCCACGCTCGCCGTCCGCCCGTCCACCGGCAGGGCGAGCCCGACGTCGGCCAGCTCGCCCGCCGCGGAGGCGTGCACCGCGTCCTCGAGCAGGTCCAGCAGGTCCTCGGTCACCTCCGGGGACGCCCCGCAGCGGGCGATCATCCGGGTGGCGGTGACGAGGGCCAGGTCACCGGCCAGCAGCCCTGCGGCCGCCCCGTAGTGGTGGGCGACCGGTTCGGCCGCGCCCCGCCGTCGGGCCTCCGCGGCGAAGGTGCCGGACACGTTCAGCCGGCCCCGCCGCACCTCGTCACCGTCGATGACGTCGTCGTGCACCACGAAGGAGGTGTGCAGGATCTCCAGGGCCGCACCGACGCGGTCCACGAGTCCGGGCTCGGTACCGCCCAGCGCGGCGTGGGTCTCGGTCAGCAGGTGCGGCCGGAAGCGCTTGCCGCCCTCGACCGCCGTGGCCAGGGCGGCCCAGAGGTCCCGGTGCCCGGTGCCGAACCGCCCGGACCGGGCCGCGCCCTCGTCCAGGACGTCCTGGATCTCGCGCTCGACGCCGCTCATGACCCGCTCCCCCCGCGCTGCGGGACACCACCGGCCAGGACCGGCAGGACGCCGGGGAGCTGTTCGACCAGCCAGGGGCTCACGGACCACGGGGCCGCGCCCACCCACCGTTCCAGCTCCTGCGGGCTCACCCACCGGTGTTCCATCGCCTCCTCGGGGTTGGGCTGCACGGCACCGGCGGCCCGGGCCACGTAGACCGGGCAGAGCTCGTTCTCCACGATCCCGGAGGCGTCCACGGCGCGGTACCGGAAGTCCGGCAGGACGCAGCGCACGTCCTCGACCACCAGTCCCAGCTCGTGGCGCGCATAGCGGTTCACCGTGTCGAGGCCGTCCTCGTCCTGCCGGGGGTGCCCGCAGAAGGAGTTGGTCCAGACGCCCGGCCACGCGCGCTTGGACAGAGCCCTCCGGGTAACCAGCACGTGGCCGTCGTCGCGGTAGACGTAGCAGGAGAACGCGCGGTGCAGCGGGGTGGACTCGTCGTGGACGGTGGCCCGGGGGGCCAGGCCCACGGTGCGGCCCTCGTCGTCCACGAGGATCACGTGGTCGTCGGTCGTCTGCTCCATGGCGGGTTCCCCTTCCGGGCGGTGCCGGCGTCGTCGCTCATAGCCTAAGCGTCCCGGATGCGATGTATCACGATCGTAGTGTTTCTAGCCTGGCTAGTGAAATTGAGCGTACCATCAGGGGCGTGGTCGATCTACCGGGTGATGAGCGGGCTCGCGGGTACTGGTTCGAGGAGTCGGACGGCGCCGTGGAGATCCTGCGCGCCCTGCGCCGGTTCCGGGTCGCCGACCGGGACATGCGCCGGCGGATGAGCGAGGGCATGGACATGAACGCCACCGACGTGGACGCCCTGCGCTTCGTCATCGCCCGCCAGGGGGCCGGCGAGGCCGTCACTCCCCGCGCGCTGGCCACTCACCTGGGCATCTCCACGGCCTCGACCACGAAGCTGCTGGACCGGCTGGGCCGGTCCGGTCACCTGCGCCGGGAACCCCATCCCCGGGACCGGCGTTCCGTGGTCGTCGTGGCCACCGACCACGCCCACGCCGAGGTCCGGGCGCGCCTGTCGCTCATGCACCGGCGCATGATGGAGGTGGCCCAGGCCGTCCCGGAGGCCTCGCGGCCGGACGTGGCCCGGTTCCTGGAGGAGATGGCGGAATGCCTCAGCGCCGAGGACACCCTCGAGGACGCGGGCCCGCTGACGGCTGCACCCCCGCCGCCTGAGGGCTCCGGCGAGCCGATAGGCTGAACCCGGACATCGCCCATCGTCTTCGGAGGTACCCCGCATGAACACCCTCGTGAGCAAGCTCATCACCACCGGCGTCACGATCGCCGGCGGCCTCATCGGCACCAAGGTCGTCGAGTTCGGCTGGAAGAAGGTCACCGGTCACGATGCCCCCAAGGACCTCGAGGACACGGACAACAACATGTGGGAGGCCATCGCCTTCGCCACGATCGCCGCGGGCATCGCCGCGCTGATCCGGGTGACCTCCCAGCGCGGGGCCAACGAGGCCATCGAGCGGATGCAGGCCCGGTCCGCGAAGTCCGTCAAGGTCGGCCGCGGGGAGGTCTGATCCGGCCGGCCGGGAGTGGGCCCTGCGCCTCGCGCTGCCGCGCTCCCGGCCGGCCTGGCCCGCAGTCCCCCGGACCCCTGTCCCTCAGAGCGCTCGGCGCTCAGTCCCGGCCGTGATGGTCCGTGGGATCGGGCTGGGGCACGGTGCGCCGGTCCGCGGTGGCCGCCGGCCGGCCCTGGTCGTCGTGGCTGGCCACGACGTCGGCCAGCTCGTCCGTAAAGAGCATCTCCCGCTTCAGGTGCTTGGTCCGGTACCCGGCCCGGCCCACCAGGTGGGCGGAGACCGGTGCGGTCAGCATCTGCAGCACCCAGGCCAGGATCAGCACGGGGACCCAGACCCACGCCCGCCACGCGAAGGCCAGGGCCACCAGGACCAGCAGCAGGCCCAGCACCTGGGGCTTGGTCCCGGCGTGCATCCGCGAGAGCTGGTCCGGGAAGCGCAGCAGGCCGATGCCGGCCACGGTGGACAGGGAGGCCCCCAGGATCAGCAGGACGGCGGCGATCCCGTCGGCGATCTCGGGCCACGACTCAAGCATGCTCGACCGGCTCCTTCTTGCGCTCGGCGACGAACCGGGACAGCGTCACCGATCCGACGAACCCGATCACGGAGGCCACCACCACGAACACGATGTTGTCCGTGTGGTGGTTCAGGGCCATCTCCACGCACAGCGCCGAGGAGATGACGATCAGCAGGACGTCGGTGGCGATGGCGCGGTCCAGGATGGACGGCCCCGCCACGATCCGGTAGATGGCCGCGATGCCGCCCCCGGCCAGCAGGGCCAGGCTGAGGTACCCGGCGATGTCCAGCAGGCTCATGACCTCCCCCTCCCTGTGCCCACGGTGGCGCGTCGGGCCTCGTCGTCCTTGACCAGGGCGAGGTCGGCCTTCGTGCCGATGGCGCGGATGATGGCGGCCTCGGTGGCCAGTGCCTCGTTCCGGAATCCCTCGACCGCCTCGGCGTTCCCCGCGTCCAGCACGTGCAGGAACAGCGTGGAGCTGGGCCGGTCCACGTCGATGACCAGCGAGCCGGGGACCAGGGCGAGGGCATGGCCGGTGAGGGTGACGATGAGGTCGTCGTGGCTGCGCAGCTGCACGGCCACCACCGAGTTCACGATGCTCGGGCCCTTGGTGATGGCGTCCCAGGCCACGCTGACCGAGGCCGTCACCACGTGCCCGAGGAACCGCACGGTGAAGACCAGGAAGTACCAGAGGTTGAACCGGTCCGAGAACTGCACCCGGGGCAACCGGTAGAACCACAGGATCAGCACCGAGAACAGGACGCCGGCGAGCAGCACGCCCGGGGAGAAGTCCTGCCACAGCGCGCCCCAGGTCAGCGTCAGCCCGAGCAGGATGGGCCACTGCGTCCAGAACGGAGGACCGTCCTGCTGGTCATCGCTCACGCTCACGGCGTGCCCCCTTCCGTACCCGGGCTCGTGTCCTCGTCCTGCGAGCCGCCCGGGTCGCCGGGGACCTCTCCGCCCGGGCGGGTGCCGGCGTCCTCGCCCTCGCTGTCAGCGCCGTCGATCGGCCGGAAGGTCCCCGGCCCGGAATTCTCCTGCTCCTGGGGCGTCACGATGCCCCGGTCCTCGAGCTGGCCGACGTCCAGGGCGGCCTGCGCGGCGGCCTCCTCCCCCAGCACGGCCTCGATGTACGGGGTCCGCGCGAGCATGTCCGTGGCCGCACGGTCGGAGAAGGAGTACAGCGGCCCCGCGAGCACCGTGAAGGACAGTCCCAGGGCGACCAGGCCGATGGTCGGGGCGACGAGGCCAACCGTCGGGCCGCGGACCGTACGGCCCCTCCCGTCTCCGGCCTCCCGGGTGGCCGTCGAGGACGCCAGCGAGGCCTCGTGGGAGTCCATGGCCAGCACGAGCTTGGCGGGCGGGTGCTCGACGTCCTCCACGCGGCGCCAGAACGCACGGGTCCACACCCGGACCATGACGAGCAGGGTGAGCAGGGAGGTGACCACCGAGCCGATGACCAGGGCCCAGGCCATCATGCTGTCCGCCCCCACGCCGGCCTGGACGAGTCCCACCTTGCCGAGGAAACCCGAGAACGGCGGGATGCCCGCGAGGTTCATGGCCGGCAGGAAGAACAGGATGGCGATGAGCGGGGAGATCCGGGCCAGTCCACCCAGCCGGTCCACGTTCGCCGTGCCGGCACGCTGCTCGATCAGTCCGGTGACCAGGAACAGGGAGGTCTGCACCGTGATGTGGTGGACCACGTAGAAGATGGTGGCGCCCAGGCCGAGCACGTTGGACATCCCCAGCCCGAAGATCATGTAGCCGATGTGCGAGACCAGGGTGAAGGAGAGCACGCGCTTGATGTCGTTCTGCGCGAGGGCCCCGAGGATACCCACGATCATCGTCAGGAGGGCGATCCAGAGCAGGACGGCGTTCACCCGGTCACCGGGGAACAACAGGGTCTCGGTCCGCACGATCGCGTAGACGCCGACCTTGGTGAGCAGCCCCGCGAACACCGCGGTCACCGGCGCGGGGGCGGTGGGGTAGGAGTCCGGCAGCCAGAAGGACAACGGGAACACCGCCGCCTTGATGCCGAAGCCCACGAGCAGCATCACGTGCAGCACCATCTGCACGTCCGGGTCGAGCTGGGCGAGCTTGCCGGCCAGGTCCGCCATGTTCACGGTCCCGGTCGCACCGTAGATCATGGCGATGGCCGCCAGGAAGACCACCGAGGAGATGACCGAGACCACCACGTAGGTCACGCCGGCCCGCACCCGCGGCCCGGTGCCGCCGAGGGTGAGCAGGACGTACGACGCCGTCAGCAGCATCTCGAAGCCGACGTACAGGTTGAACAGGTCCCCGGCGAGGAACGCGTTGGACACCCCGGCCACCAGGATGAGGAAGGTGGGGTGGAAGATCGAGACCGGCCCGCCCTGGTCCTGGTCCGTGACGCCCTGGGCGGAGGCGTAGACGAGGACGGCGAGCACGACGGCCGAGGAGATCACCAGCATCAGCGCCGAGAACCGGTCCACCACCATGGTGATGCCCCACGGGGCCTCCCACCCCCCGAGGAAGACAGCGACCGCGCCGGTGTCCCAGGTGGCTGCCAGCAGCAGGCATTCCAGCAGGAGGGTGATGGTGATGGTCGTGACCGTGACCGCGATCTGGGCCCGCGGGCGCCGGACCAGCACGAAGGCCAGTGCGGCCCCGAGGATCGGCATTAGCACCGCCAGGGGGGCGAGGGAGACGAGGCCCTGGTCCATCAGCCATCTCCCTTCCGTCGGCGGCCCCGGGGGGCCCGACCGTCACCGTCTCGCGTGTCCTGCCGGTTGTCCTGCTGGTGCTCCGTGGACCGCGGCGGGCGGGAGCGCGGGCTGCCGGCCCGCTCGTCCTCATCGGGGAGGTGATCGTCGTGCCCGCTGGACCCGACGGGGCGTTCGCCCTCCTCCATCTCCTGCACTCTGCGGCGGCCGCCTCGGGCGGAGGACTCGGACCGGCCGGCCTGCGGCCGGACCCGGACCGTGCCGTCCCGCTGGGGCTTGACCGGCAGCGGCCCCGTGGCCGGATTGATGGCCGTCGCGTGCTCGTAGTCGGCGTTCGGGTCCTCGTCCTCGTCGAGGAACTCGGAGGTCTCCTCCAGCAGTTCGGCGTCGTCCTCTGCGTCGAAGGACGGCTGCTCGGCCACCTTGACGTCCTCGGTGTCCACGAGGACCTCGTCCCTCCGGCCCAGCTTCCAGGACCGGTAGATCATCCCCAGCATGAACGCCGTGATCGCGAAGGAGATCACGATCGCGGTCAGGGTCAGGGCCTGCGGTAGTGGGTCCGTGTACGCCCCGGGGGCCAGGCCGTCCTCGACGAGCGGAGCCTCCCCCGGGGCGCCGGACATGATGAGGATCAGCATGTTGGTGGCGTTGGTCATCAGCAGGATGCCCAGCAGCACCCGGGTCAGGGTGCGCTCCAGCAGCAGGTAGACACCACCGGCGTACATGACGCCCATGACGAGGAGCAGGACGATGTTCACGCTCACGAGATCACCCTCCCCGCATCCGGTGAGACGGGCAGGCCGGCGCGGGCCGGGTCCCTGCCGTCACCGGAGGTGCTGCCGCCGGCCGGGACCGCGGAGGATGCCTCGGCCGCGGCCCCGGCCTCCCGGCGGCGCTGCTGGGCCTCGGCCTGAGCGGTCCCCTCGGCCTCCGAGCGGCGGTCCACCTCAGAACCGAGCGACCGCAGGACGTCGATGACGAGGCCGACGACCACGAGGTACACGCCGATGTCGAAGACGGTCGAACTGACGAACTTGACGTCGCCGATCACCGGAAGGGCGAACTCGACGATCGCCGACTGGAAGACCTGCCCGCCGAACAGCAGGGGCACGGCCCCGGTCAGGGCTGCGATGGCCAGCCCGGAACCCAGCAGCACGCCCGCGGGGATGGGCATGGCCTGTTCCAGTTCGTACCGGCCACCGGCCAGGTAGCGGATGGTCAGTGCCAGACCGGCGATCAGCCCGCCGGCGAAGCCGCCGCCCGGGGTGTTGTGACCGGCCAGGAGCAGGTAGATGGACAGCAGGATGATGACGTGGAAGATCAGGCGGGTGACCACCTCGAAGATGATGGAGCGCCGTTCGGGCGCCACGGTGCGCCCGGCCACCAGCCACTGGTCCTGGTCCACGATGGCGAACTTGCGGACGGCCGCCAGTTCCCGCCGTTCCCGCGCGTCCTGCGCCCGGTAGCGACCGACCGAACCCGACGCGACGTCCTGCAGGTTCCCCGCCTGCCGGTCCCGGTGCTGGATGAACACCAGCGACGCCACACCGGTGGCGGCCGCCGCGAGCACGGCGATCTCGCCGAAGGTGTCCCAGGCGCGGATGTCCACCAGCAGGACGTTGACGATGTTCGCGCCACCGCCCTCCTCGTACGCCAGCCGTGGCATCTCCAGGGAGATCCGCTCGGCCGTGCGGGAGGCCAGGGCGGTGACGGCCACGGCCACCATGACCGCGCCGAAGGCGATGCCGAGGATGGCCCGGGGCACCTTGAAGTCCGAGCGGCGTCGGGTGTACCAGCCCGGTGGGAGCATGCGCAGCCCCAGCACCATGGCCACCAGGACGATCGACTCCACCAGCAACTGCGTCAGCGCCAGGTCCGGAGCACCCTGCAGCGCGAAGATCGCGGCGAGCCCGTACCCGGTCACGGAGATCAGCAGCACGGCCATGAAGCGCTTCCGGGCCCGGATGGCGGCGAACGTCGCCACGATCATGGCGGCCCCGACCAGCACCTGGGCGATCGTGTCCGCCCAGGTCCATTGCGCCGAGCCGAGGATGGACTCCGCAAGCCCCGTTCCGCCGTCGTTCTCCTGGGGGAAGAGCAGCGCCAGGAGCGGTGCGAGCAGGGCCACCGAGAGGATGATGAACAGGTAGTAGCTCAGCGAACCGCGCTGGGTGCGGCCGGTGACCCAGATGGCCACGTCGTCCAGCGCGGCCAGCGAGGCCCGGTAGAGGCGCTGGGCGTCCACCCAGGACGGCACCGCGGCCTGGAACCGGGCCACCGGGTCCTTCACCGCGTACAGGACGAGGCCGGTCAGGATCACGGCCACCGAGAGCCCGAGCACCGGGGTGAGCCCGTGCCACAGCGCGAGGTAGGCCGGTTCGGACCCCGGTTCCAGGGGCGCCATCGACGCGCCGAACGCGGCGGGCAGGGCCTCCATGGCGCCGGGGATGAGGGCACCGGCCACACAGGCCAGCGCCAGCAGGGCGGAGGGGCCGAGTGCACTCGCCGTGACGGGGCCGTGGAAGCGGGTGTCCTCCACCTGGACGATCCCCTCGTCCGTGGGCAGGGTCTTGGTGGCGAAGGCGCCCCACAGGAAGCGGGCGGAGTACGCGACGGTCAGCACCGTGCCCACGGCCACGAGGACCAGCGGCGTCCAGGCCCAGACGGAGGCCCACAGGCCGGCACCGGCCGCACCGTGCTGACCCCAGTGCGTGAGCGACTCCAGGACCGATTCCTTGGCCACGAAGCCGAACAGTGGCGGGATGCCCGCCATCGAGGCGGCACAGACCACGGCCGTGCCGAACAGCCACGGATGGTTGCGGCCGATGCCCGAGAGCCGGGCCAGGTCGCGGGTTCCCGCCTCGTGGTCGATGATGCCGACTACCATGAACAACGGGGCCTTGAACAGGGCGTGGGCCGCGAGCATCGCCAGCCCGGCCATGGCGGCGTCTCGGTCACCCAGGCCGTTGGCCACCATGAGGAAACCGAGCTGGGACACCGTGCCGTAGGCCAGGATGAGCTTGATGTCCGTCTGGCGCAGGGCCCGCCAGCCGCCGACCAGCATGGTCCAGAGCCCGACGCCGATCACCAGCACCTGCCACCAGCCGGACTCCGCGAAGGCCGGCGCCAGCCGCGCCACGAGGTAGACGCCGGCCTTGACCATGGCGGCCGCGTGCAGGTAGGCCGAGACCGGGGTGGGGGCGGCCATGGCGGCGGGCAGCCAGAAGTGGAAGGGCACCTGGGCGGACTTGGAGAGGGCGCCGACGAGGACCAGCACGATCGCCCACTCCATGAACGCCCCGGCGTAGGGGCCGGAGAGCAGCTCCGGGCCGGCGGTCACGATCTCGGAGAGCCGGTAGGTCCCGGCGGCCTGGCCCAGCATGACGAGGCCGACCAGCATGGACAGTCCGCCCAGGGTGGTGACCACGAGGGCCTGGATGGCGGAACGGCGGGCGAAGATGCGGTGGGCTGAGTAGCCGATCAGCAGGAATGACAGGACGGAGGTCAGTTCCCAGAAGGTGTAGAGGACGATCAGGTCATCCGTGGTGACCAGCCCGAACATGGAGCCCGCGAAGGCCACCAGTTGGGCTCCGAAGGAGGCGTTCCGCGCCTCGTGACGCTGGAAGTAGCGGGCGCAGTAGGCCAGGACGAGGGCGCCGACGCCCAGGATGATCAGGCCCATGAACGCGGCCAGGGCGTCCATCCGGAAGGACAGCTCGATGCCCAGGTCGGGGATCCACGCGTAGGTCTGGACCAGTCCGGTGCCGGCCCCGGAGGGCGGGGAGGCCCCGGAGTTGACGCTGTCCTGCAGCGCGAGGACCTCGGGGAGCTGGAACAGGAGCCAGACGAAGCCGAGGGCCGGTACGGCGGCCAGGACGTAGAAGCCGTTGCGGTCCGCGAACCGGAAGATGATCGGCGCCACCAATGCCACTGCGAAGAGTGCAATGAGCACGGTGAGCATGCGGCGGCCTCCAGCATCTAGATCGGGGAGTCCTGACCCATACTACCGGGCGCGCCCGACCGCGTTGACCGGGCGGCCGTTCCGGACAGGCCTGCAGCGGTGCCTCCCGGGGGCGACACCTCACCGGATCAGGGCGTGTCTCCCCTGGTCATCACCGTTCCGCGCCACGCGGTCGAGGGCCTGCGGGCCCTGTCCCGGGGATGCGTCAGCGGGCGCCCAGCCGTTCATCGGCCCTCGGGTCGCGGACCCGCAGGAGCAGGACCATTCCGAGGACGAGCACCAGCAGGATGGCCGGCACCATGGCGCGGGAGTCCCCGGTCAGTGCGATCGCCACGGAGATCAGGGCCGGTGCCATGAAGGACACCGCCCGCCCGGTGGTGGCGTACAGCCCGTAGATCTCCCCGGCCCGCTCCTCCGAGGTCAGCCGGCCGAGGAAGGAGCGCGAGGCCGACTGCACGGGACCGACGAAGAAGCACAGCGCCAGGCCGAAGATCCAGAAGGCGGTGGTGCCGTCGAGGAAGAAGACGATGGTGGCGGAGACGATCAGCCCGACCAGGGACCCCAGGATGACGCGCTTGGGACCCACCCGGTCGTCGATCCAGCCGCCGAGGAAGGACCCCGCCGCCGCCACGATGTTGGCGGCGATGCCGAAGATCAGGATGTCCGCCGGGTCCACCCCGTAGACCGTGACACCCAGGATCGCGCCGTAGGCGAACACCGCGCCCACCCCGTCGCGGAACACCGCCGAGGAGACGAGGAACCAGAAGGTGTTGCGGTCACGGCGCCACAGCCCGGTGACGGTGCGCAGCAGGATCCGGTAGGACTCCAGGACGCTGACCTTCCCGCCCCGCCCGCCGGTCCGGTTCTCGGGGACGGCGAACAGCAGGGGCAGGGCGAACACCAGGAACCAGAGGGCGGAGAACAGCGCGACCACGCGGACGTTCATCGCGTCCTCATTCGTGATCCCGAACCAGTGGGTGTCCCCCGCGATGAACCCGACGTAGAGGACCAGCAGCAGGAAGATCCCGCCCACGTAACCGGCGCCCCAGCCGATCCCGGACACCTTGCCGATGGTCCCGGGCGTGGCCACCTGCAGCAGCATGGCGTTGTAGTTCACCCCGGCGAACTCGAAGGCCACGTTGGCGGCGGCGATGAGGACGACGCCGAGCAACAGGTAGGACTCCTGCGGGCGCACGAGGAAGCACAGCGCCGTCAGGACGATGACCACGGCGGTGTTGAGGCCCAGCCAGAGCTTGCGCCTCCCGCCGCGGTCGGAGCGCTGGCCGATCACGGGTGCGGTCAGCGCGATGAGCAGCCCCCCGAGGGCATTGGCCGAGGTCAGCCACTGGGTGCCCCGGTCGTCCGGGCCGAAGGCGTCCGAGGCCAGGTAGGTGGCGAACACGAAGGTCACCATCACGGCGTTGAAGGATGCCGAACCCCAGTCCCACAGCGCCCAGGCGGTGACGTGCTTGCGGTTCAGGCGGCGCGCGAGCGGCCCGGCGTCGTCGGTTGCGCCCGCCTGGGGACCGGGCGCTGACGTGGGCTCGGACGCCGGCGGAGTGGAGTGGTTCATGCGGGGCATCGTACTGGCCACGGGAAGCACGGGAGTGAACACCCGCCCCCGGGTGAGACTGGGTGCGGAGTGGCATGCACAGAGTGGAGCCGGCATCCATGGGCCGAATCCATCCCCTGGTAACCGGTCGTGAGGGATGAGATCCACCCAGGAGGAGTCCACGCGTGCGGACATGGGGTCCTCGGTGCGGACCGTGACGCCGGTCCGTTCCTCCAGGGCCGCCACCGCCCGGCCGTTCGTCAACACTCTCCCCGGCGTCCCGCCGCGTCCCGCTGCAGCTCGCCCAGCATGGGGTCATGCCCCCTCCCCGTCCCTTACCGGAGATGTTGCGGTCCCAACCCTTCACCCGCTCCGAGGCTCTGGCTCTCGGCGTGACGGACAAGCGGCTCCGGAGTTCAGACATCGTCCGCCTGGGTCACGGCCTCTATGCAGACACCATCGCCCACTTCGGTTGGCCCTCCGAGTACGAGACCCCGGGTCACGGATGGGGACTTGCCGCTCTCGCCGCCGTCCAGCGGCAGTATCCGGGAGCCTTCATCTCCCACGTCACTGCGGCGCACGTGTTCAGGCTCCCCCTGCCGGACAGCGTGCTCTCGGACCAGGACATTCACCTGACCTGGCCCCCCGGGGCAAGCCGTGCGCAGCGCCGGGGGGTCCGCAGTCATCGGCATCCGTTGCTGCCCTCCGAGAGGGTGCGATTCCGTCGTTTGAACCTGACCTCCCCGGCCCGGACCCTGATTGACCTGGCCGCGGACGAACGCCTGGCCTTCGTGGACCTGGTGGTCGTGTCCGACGCGATCGTCAATCGCCCGTACCGGCCGGGTGGGCGTATCGACGGCCTGGACACCCCGGCGGGACTGGCCGCTGCCGTGGCCAGCGCCGGCAGGCGGCCGGGGATACGCAGGGCTCGGCACGTCATCGACCAGACACGGGTCGGGGCCGACTCACCGCAAGAGACCCGCGTCCGGCTGGCCCTCGTGGACGCAGGGCTCCCCGAGCCTGAGCTCCAGGTCAAAGGCGACCCCGCAGAGCGATGGTCTCCCGAGGCCGATCTCGCATACCGGGACCTGAAGATCGCGATCCAGTATGACGGCAAGCACCACCGGTCCAGGGAACAACAGGCAGCGGATGCCTACCGTGACGAGTGGTTTCAGCGACATGGCTGGCTCGTCGTCAGGCTGACGTGGGCGGACCAGGCGCAGGGCTTCGCGCGGCTGATCCGGCTGGTCCGCGAGCGCCTGACTGGGCCCTCGGCCTAGGCGGCCGCGCTGCAACGACCGGCCGGACCGTGGACGTCCTCACTCGTTGGCGGGAATTGTCCCTGTGGCGAAGGCCCCAAGGGACAATTCTCACCTGTCGAGGCTGCCCGGATCACGCCTCGCGGGGCCTTCTCCCTGCTCAGCGCTCGATGATCGTGCGGTGGTAGTTCAGGTGGGACCGCGAGGCCGTCGGGCCACGCTGGCCCTGGTAGCGGTTGAGGTAGGGGCCGGAGCCGTAGGCGTGCTCGGCGGGCGAGGACAGTCGGAAGAAGCACAGCTGGCCGATCTTCGACCCCGGCCAGAGCTTGATCGGCAGGGTGGCCATGTTCGACAGTTCCAGGGTCACGTGGCCGGAGAATCCGGGGTCGATGAACCCGGCGGTCGAGTGCGTCAGCAGTCCGAGCCGGCCCAGCGAGCTCTTGCCCTCGAGCCGGGCGGCGATGTCCTCGGGCAGGGTGACCTGCTCGTAGGTGGAGCCCAGCACGAACTCCCCCGGGTGCAGGATGAAGGCCTCCTCCGGGTCCACCTCCACCAGCCGCGTCAGGTCCTCCTGGGGCTGGGAGGGATCGATGTGAGCGTACTTGTGGTTGTCGAACAGCCGGAAGAACCGGTCCAGGCGCACGTCGATGCTCGAGGGCTGCACCATCTCCGGGGCGGAGGGGTCCAGCTGGATGCGCCCGGAGTCGAGTTCGGCCCGGATGTCGCGGTCGGAGAGCAGCACGGGGCAACGATAGCGCACCGGCCGTGCGTCAGGGCCCGGACGGGGAATACCCTCTTTCCATGACGGTGTATGAGACCCCGCTGCCGGGGATCGGATCACGCAAGGAGATCGAGCTGCGGGACGGCCGACGGATCGGCATCGTCTCGCACCGGGACGGCCACACGGAGCTCATCGTGTCCTCCCTCGAGGACCCCGACGCCTGCGTGGCCTCCGTGCCCCTGTCCCACGAGGAGGCCGCCTCGCTCGGGGCCCTGCTGTCCGCTCCCCGGCTCGTGGCCCAGCTCGAGGACGAGCACGCCGAGGTGCCCGGCATCTCCACGCGGCAGATGGTGCTCGCCTCGGACTCCCCCTTCGTCGGGGAACCCCTGGGGGCCACCCGCATGCGCACCCGCACCGCGGCCTCGATCGTGGCGGTGATCCGCGCCGGGACCACCCATCCCTCGCCGGGCCCGGAGTTCCTCCTGGAGGAGGGTGACGTGCTGATCATCGTGGGCACCGGCGAGGGCCTGCGCCGGGCCGCCGAGATCCTGTCCCTGTGACGCCGTGATCCCGTGAACACCACCACCCTGGCCCTCATCGAGCTCGGCGCCATCCTGCTGCTGCTCGGAGGGCTGGGCCGGTTCGCCGCCCGGATCGGGATGTCACCGGTACCGCTGTACCTGCTGGGCGGGCTGGCGATCGGCTACGGCGGCATCCTCTTCGGCCGCGACCTGAATCCCATGACGCACGACTCCGAGCTGGTCCCCTTCCAGGACATCAGCGAGTTCACCCACCTGGCCAGCGAGATCGGCGTGGTCCTGCTGTTGCTGATGCTGGGGCTGGAGTACTCGGCCCGGGAACTGGTCACCGGGATGCGGGCGTCCTGGCGGGCGGGACTGGTCGACCTGGTCCTGAACTTCCTGCCCGGCGCCGTGGCCGGCTGGCTGCTGGGCTGGGGCGCGGCGGGTGCCGTCGTCCTCGGCGGGATCACCTACATCTCGTCCTCCGGCATCATCGCCAAGGTGCTGGGCGACCTCGGCCGGCTGGGCAACCGGGAGACGCCGGTCGTCCTGTCCATCCTGGTCTTCGAGG
The DNA here is from genome assembly GCF_035445025.1 of Citricoccus sp. Classification (NCBI taxonomy): domain Bacteria; kingdom Bacillati; phylum Actinomycetota; class Actinomycetes; order Micrococcales; family Micrococcaceae; genus Citricoccus; species Citricoccus sp. The sequence goes on from NZ_DAOMPX010000003.1 coordinate 121,665, forward strand.
ACCTCGCCATGGCGGTCTACCTGCCCGTGCTGACCGCCCTGCTCGGCGGGCTCTCCGTGGCCGCCGGGGCCCAGGCACTCGGGGTGGCGCTGCTGGTGGTCGCGATCGTCCTGGTGGTGGGGCTCCGGTTCGGACCGCAGATCTCGCGCTTCGTGGCCTCCCCCGAGCAGGAGACCTTCCTGCTCAAGGTGCTCGGCCTGGCACTGCTGGTCGCGGGGCTGGCCGGCGCCCTGCAGGTCTCGGCCGGTGTCGGGGCCTTCCTGCTGGGGATCGCGATCTCGGGGGCCACCGCGCACTCGGCCCGGGACCTCCTGGAACCCCTGCGGGACCTGTTCGCCGCCCTGTTCTTCGTGCTGTTCGGCATGAACACGGATCCGCGCACCCTGCCCCCGGTGCTCGGCTGGGCGCTGTTGCTGGCGCTGGTCACGGCACTGACCAAGGTCGCCACGGGCTACTGGGCGGCGCGCCGGGCCGGGATCGGCACCGCCGGCCGATGGCGCGCCGGGGCCGCCCTGACCATCCGCGGTGAGTTCTCGATCGTCATCGCCGGCCTGGCCGTGACCTCCGGGGCCATGGCCACCGACGTGTCCGCACTGGCCACCGCCTACGTCATGTCCCTGGCGATCATCGGCCCGGTGCTCACCCGCTACGCGGACGGCGTCGGCCGGGCCGCGGCCCGGCGGCAGTCCCGTCTCGCCGGCGCGCAGACGGCGAGCGGGCGGACTGCGGACGGGCGGACTGCGGGCGGCGAACTGAGCCTGGACTGACGACGGGCCACGGGGACCACGCCCCCTCACAGCACCCCGGATGACCCCCGCGATCGCCACGCCGAGCGCACGTGGCACGCCACGCCGCCCAGAGCGTGTAAGCTGAAAAGCACGTGACGGGCGCGTAAGCTCCTGTCCTGCGGGCGTAGCTCAATGGTAGAGCGCTTGCTTCCCAAGCAAGATACGCGGGTTCGATTCCCGTCGCCCGCTCTCTTCATGTCCAGAGCGGCCACTGGGCCTCCTCCGGTCAGGCAGCGAGGGGGCGCCCGGTGGTCGAGGTACTGTCCGGGTTCACCGTGGTCTGGGTGATCATCCTGGTCGGATACCTCACCGGCCGCACCGGCGTCCTGGGCACCCATGGCCAGCAGGTCCTCTCCCGCACCGCCTTCTTCGTGGCCAGCCCGGCCCTGCTCTTCGACACCCTCGCCGCCGCGGACGTGCAGTCGGTCCTGGGCCCCCAGCTGGTCGTCGCCGGTGCCTCCGCGCTGGCCGCCGGGGGCATCTACCTGCTGGTGGCCCGCCTGCTGCTCCCCCGCCGGAGCGGCTCCGAGACCGTCATCGGCGCGCTGAGCGCATCCATGGTCAATTCGGCGAACCTCGGCATCCCGATCGCCGCCTACGTGCTCGGCGACGCCGCACTCGCCGCCCCCGTGCTCATCTTCCAGCTGGCCCTCTACACGCCCATCTACGTCGCGTCCCTGGATGCCACCACCGCTTCAGAGGCCCGGGCCCGCGGCCGGGGCGCCGGGGCGGGCCACGACGCCGGCCGCCGGGCCGGTCCGATCCGTCCGGTCGGCCGGTGGGCCAGGTTCTGGCGGCAGGTGGGGCACATCGCCCTGAACCCGATGATCATCGGTTCGGCGCTGGGCCTGGTCTTCTCGGCCACCGGCTGGCAGCTGCCGGGCCCGGTCGGCGAGTCCGTCAGCCTGATCGCCGGCGCGTCGATCCCCGCCATGCTGCTGGCGTTCGGGATGTCCCTGGTCGGTTCGCGCCCGCTGGAGAAGGCCGCGGGCCGCCGCGCCGACGTCGCCGTGGCCTCCGTCATCAAGCTCATCGTCCACCCGGCCCTGGCCTGGGTGCTGGCCGGCCCGGTCATGGGTCTCGAGGGCGACGCACTGCTCATCGCGGTGGTCCTCGGTTCCCTGCCCACGGCCCAGAACGTGTTCGTGGCCGCCTCGCGCTACGAGACCGGCATGGTCATGGCGAAGGACACCGTGCTGGTGACGACCATCGTGGCGATCCCGGCGATGATCGCCGTCGCCCTGCTCCTGGCCTGACCCGGGGGTCAGCCCTCCCGGGCGGCCCGCAGGAGCGCCTCCGAGGGCTCCTGCCCCTGGCCCCGGTACGCGGTGATCAGGCGCGCCGCCCGTTCCTTGCGCAGTTCGCGCTTCGGGTCCAGGCTGGCCTGCCGGTCCGCGGAGCCGTAGATGGACGAGGCGATGTAGGCCAGTCGCCACCGGAGCCGGAACCAGAAGCCCAGCCCGGTGCTGTCACTGGTGACCCGGTACGGCTTGTCGGCCATGGCGCTCGCTTCCCTCGGTGCCCCGCGCTTCCGCCGGACACGGTCCTGCCGCTCGACGTCGAGGCGGCCTGATCAATCTATCGGGGCCCACCCCCTGCATCCGCCCTAGGATGCTTTCATGACAGACCAGCAGTCATCACCGCCGGCGACGTCCTCGCAGCAGACGCCGTCCGGGCCCGCCCCGGGCGCCTCGTCCGCGCTCCTGGAGACCATCCGGGCCGGGTACCGGACCGCGGGTCCGGCGATCACCCTGGGGGCCGCCGTCGTCGAGGACGTGGTCCATGCCGATGCCCCGATCCGCCTGCCGCTGGCGATGATGAACCGGCACGGGCTGGTGGCCGGCGCCACCGGCACCGGCAAGACCGTGACCCTGCAGGTGATGGCCGAGCAGCTCTCCACCGCCGGCGTCCCGGTCTTCCTGGCGGACGTCAAGGGTGACCTGTCCGGGCTGGCCACCGCGGCCACCCCAAGCGACAGGCTCGCCGAGCGGACCACCGCCACCGGGATGCCCTGGGAGCCGGCGGCGTTCCCGGTCGAGTTCCTGGCCCTCGGCGGGGACGGCCCGGGCATCCCGGTCCGCGCCACGGTGGACTCCTTCGGCCCCCTGCTGCTGGCCCGGATCATGGACCTCAACGAGACCCAGGAGTCCTGCCTGCAGCTGATGTTCCACTGGGCCGACGAGCGTGAGCTGCCGCTGGACGACCTCAAGGACCTGCGTGCGGTCGTCATGCACCTGACCAGCAAGGAGGGCAAGGAGGACCTGCGGGGACTGGGCGGAGTGGCCACGTCCACCGCCAACGTCATCCTGCGCGAGGTCACGGCGCTGGCCGCCGGCGGGATGGACGCCTTCTTCGGCGTCCCCGAGTTCGAGACCGCCGAGCTGCTGCGCCGGGCTCCCGACGGCCGCGGGGTGATCTCCTGCCTGGAACTGCCCAGCCTGCAGCAGCGGCCCCGGGTGTTCTCCACCTTCATGGTCTGGCTGCTCGCGGACCTCTTCGCGGAACTGCCGGAGGTCGGGGACACCGACCGGCCGAAACTGGTGTTCTTCCTCGACGAGGCCCACCTGGTCTTCGACGACGCCTCGGACGCCTTCCTCGACGCGATCACGACGACCGTCCGGCTGATCCGGTCCAAGGGCGTGGGCGTCTTCTTCGTGACCCAGTCCCCGCAGGACGTCCCCGAGGAGGTGCTCGGCCAGCTCGCCAACCGGGTCCAGCACGCGCTGCGCGCCTTCACCCCGAAGGACGCCAGGGCCCTGCGGCAGGCCGTGCAGACGTTCCCGCACACCGAGTACGACCTCGAGGAGGTCCTCACCTCCGCCGGCACCGGGGAGGCCGTGGTCACCGTGATGGACGAGGACGGTGCGCCGACCCCGGTCGCCCTGACCCGGATGTGGTCCCCCACCTCGGTCATCGGCCCCTCCACGCCCGAGGTCCTCGACGCGGCGGTGGCCGCCTCCGCCCTGCTCGAGGCCTACGGCCAGGACCAGGACCGGGTCTCGGCGTTCGAGCGCCTCACCGGGTCCGCGACCGCGGCGCCCGGCGCCGGTGCGGCCCGCCCCGTGCCGACGGGTGGGTCCGTGGGCTCGCACACCCCCGGTGCGGGCCAGTCGCAGGCGGACATCGACGCGGAGGCGCGGCGCATCGAGGCCGAGATCCTCGGCCACCCGGTGCCCTCGTCCGGTCCGGTCGAGACCCCGCGGGGCGAGCCGGCCCCACGGCGCGAACCGGCCCCGCCCCCACGGCGCGAACCGGCCCCGGCGCGGTCCCGCCGGGAGGAGAACCCGATGGCCGAGGTCGTCGAGGACATCGCGCGCACCGCCGCCACCGCCTTCGGCCGCTCCGTGGTGCGCTCGGTCTTCGGCACCAAGCGGCGCGGACGCCGCCGGGGAGGCCTGTTTGGCTGAGCGGGTGGACGCACACGGACAGGTTCGCGGCACCGGCCGGCCCGGCCGCACGCTGGCCCTGTGGGGCGGGGCCGCCGCCCTGGCCCTGGTGGCCGGGGGCGTGGCGATCGGGACGGTCAACGCGACGGTCTACTCCCCCGCGGCCCAGGTCGAGCGCTACCTCGACGCGCTGGCCGGCGGGGACGGTGCCGCGGCGCTCGGACTGGCCGGCGGCACGGGCACCGGCGCGGACGGCTCCGGCACCGCGGATTCCGGCACCGGGGATTCCGGCACCGGGGATTCCAAGACTCCCGTCCCGCCCCCGGGGACGGCCACCACGCTGCTGGACGGTGAACCGCTGGCCGCCGGTTTCGCCGCGCTGGAGGACGTCACCGTGTCCCGGGGCGAGGAGACCGGCAACGGCGTCGAGGTGGAGGTCGGCTACCGCCTGGACGGCGAGGACCACGCCACCACGTTCACGGTGGAGCACGAGGGACGCGACTGGCTGTTCTTCGACCGCTGGCGAATGGCACCGGTGACCCTGTCCACGGTCCGGGTGGAGCCGGGGGTGTGGCCCGCCGAGGCCGCCGGGCAGCACCTGGCGGGGACGGTGAACGGCGAGGAGGTCACCCTGACGGGTGAGTCGTCCCCGGTCCAGGACTTCGCGGTCCTGCCGCCGGCGGCGGTGAGCGGCGCAGCCACGAGCACCTACCTGGAGGCGGACCCGGTGCGGACGGTCGTGGACGGGGCCGATCCGTCGGCACCGCTCCCCCTGACCCTCACCCTGCGGTACACGGACGCGGTGGCCGAGGAGGCGAACCGGCAGGTCGACGACTACCTGTCCGGGTGCACGGAACAGCAGGTCCTCCACCCGGCGGGCTGCCCCATGGGCTACGACACCCTGAACCGGATCCCGCCGGACTCCATCAACTGGTCCGTCTCCCCGGACCCGGCGGTCGAGGTCGAGCCCCTGCCGGCCGACGACGAGGGCGGCGAGGGCGACTCCGGGGAGACCGACGTGACGGTGGCCGCACCGGTCCGCACCGAGGCGCGGCTGACCCTCGAGGAGATCGACCTGGTCACCGGCGAGCGTCGCCGCGTGGAGCACGCGGAGCCGATCCTGCTCGAGGCCGACCTGCAGGTCGGCCCGGAGTCGGTGCGCTACGTCCCCCGGGCTCCCTGAGCCCGCCCGGCCGCCGGCTCAGCTGGCGCCGCGGGTGGCCAGGGACTTGCCCCAGGCCTCGATCCCCTGCCAGTCCCGGAAGTCCCCGTACTGGCCCTTGGCGAGCCTGATCATCAGCTTCTCGAGCCAGCTGAGCTTCTCCTCGTAGAGCGCCCCGCGGAAGTACCCGACCTCCTTCGGGCCGTAGGCCTCCAGGGTGGTGCGCAGGCCGTCGTCGAACTCGGGGCCGGCACCCGAGGCCAGGATGAACAGCGGCTTGTTCGCCAGCTCGGCCCGGTGGGTGTCCAGGAAGGCCTTGCCCGCCTTCTCCAGGGACCCGGCGTAGATCGGCAGCGCGACCACCACGGCGTTCACGGAGGCCAGCCACTGCGGCGCGCCCTGCGGGTCCTCGACCACCGTGGTCACGCCCTTGTTGGCGTGCAGGACCGCGGCGATGCGTTCACCGATCTCTCGGGTCGAACCGTGCTTGGACGAGGCAACAACCAGGGTGGTCATGGGATACGGCCGCCTTCGGGTCTCTCGGGTGCGGTGGGCGTTGTCAGTGTATCCCGCGCAGGTCCAGGTCCAGCCGGGTCTCCGGGACGACGTCCCCGTCCCCGGCCGGGTCCGCGTGCACCGTGACCGGGATCCCCCAGTCCTGCTGGTACAGGTGGCAGGCGGCGTGGTCCGGGATCGGCTGGCCCTTCTCGCCGTCGCAGGACGCGGCCCGCGCGGTGATATGCAGGACGCCCTCGGCGATGTCCGGGTTGATGCGCAGCGTGCGGACCAGCCCCGTCGAGGTGCCCTCGCCGTCCAGCAGCAGCTCCTCCGGGGAGGAGGAGATCTTCAGCTGCGTGGGGTCGCCCCAGCGGTCGTCGAGCTTCTGCCCGGTCGGCGCCTCGAAGGCCACGGTCAGCTCCAGCTCGCCGGCGGCCACCGCGGTGCGCGGGCGATGGGTCTGCAGCGCGCCCTCGTCGACCTGCAGGTACTCCTCCGGCACGGACAGGCGGACCAGCTGGTGGGCGTTGGTCTCCACCACCACGATCGAGGCGGCGTTCCCCTCGGCGTCCGGCTCCACCAGGACGTCCGAGGGCTCCTTCAGCCCGCGGGCCAGGGTGGACACGCTCGCCTCGGTGGGGCGTCCGTCCGGGGCGACGCCGGCCGGCGCGTACCGGCGGATCGCGCCGTTGTAGGTGTCGGCCACGAGCACGGAGCCGTCCGGCAGGGCGGCCACGCCCAGCGGGTGCTGGAGGCGGGCCTGGTCGGCCGCGCCGTCGCGGAAGCCGAAGTCGAACAGTCCGGTCCCGACGGCGGAGCCCACCCGGCGGCTCAGCGCACCGTCCGCCGCGGCCGGGTCGGCCGGGGTGATCCGGCGCAGGGCGGAGGACTCGGAGTCGGCCACCCAGATCGTGCCGTCCGCGGACTCGGCGAGACCGGAGGACTGGGCGAACCAGGCCACGGTGGGGTCCCCGTCTTCCAGTCCCTCCAGCCCGGTGCCGGCGTAGACCGCCAGGTCCCCGGTGCGCGGGTCGAAGCTGAACAGCTGGTGGGTGCCGGCCATGGCCACCACGAGGGTGTCCTCGGCCGTGGACCACAGCACGTCCCAGGGGCTGGACAGCGAGGTGTGCAGCGGGTCGGTGCCGAAGGGCGCCAGGGAGAGGGTCGCCTCCGTGTCGGGGTCGGCCGCCTCGCGGGCCCGTTCGGGGTCGATCAGCCGCTGCACGCCGTTGCCGGCCACGGTCCGCACGGTCCCGTCGGCCAGGCGCACGCCGCGCAGGCGATGGTTCACGGAGTCGGCGACGACGACGTCATAGCCGACCGCGTCCGCCACGTCCCGGGGCAGCAGGGTCAGGCCCTGCGGCTCGTTGAACAGGGCGGCGTCCGGGCCGCCGTCGGCCAGGCCCTTGGTGCCGGTCGCGGTGGCCGGGTCGGCGCCGCCGTCGGGGGCCGGGGCGTCGGCCCCGTCCGCGCCCGGTTCGCCGACGCCGCCGATGGTGCGCACCACGGTCGTCAGGTCCTCGGCCAGCTCCACCAGCCGGTGGTGGCCGGTGTCCGCCACGAGGAAGGTGCCCGCCTGCGCGCCACGGGCGCCCAGGGCGATGGCCTTGCCGGGGAACTTGAGGTCCCGGGCCACGGGCTCCGGTGGGACGTAGGGGCCGTTGCCGCGGTGCAGCGTGCCCTTGGCCTCGTGCTCGGCGACGAGTTCCTCGACCAGCGAGGTCAGTCCCGCGACGTGGCCCTCGCCGGACAGGTGGGCGGCGATGTAACCCTCCGGGTCCACCACGACGAGCGTCGGCCAGGCACGCGCGGAGTAGGCCTGCCACGTGGTCAGGGTCGGGTCGTCCAGCACGGGGTGCTGGACGTCGTAGCGCTCCACGGCGGCGGCGAGCGCCTCCGGGTCCGCCTCGTGGTCGAACTTGGGCGAGTGGACGCCCACGGTGACGAGCACGTCCCGGTACTCGGCCTCGAGCGGACGCAGTTCGTCCAGCACGTGCAGGCAGTTGATGCAGCAGAAGGACCAGAAGTCCAGGATGACGATCTTGCCCCGCAGGGCCGCCAGGTCCAGCGGGTTCCCGCCGGTGTTCAGCCAGCTGCGCCCGTGCAGCTCGGAGGCCCGTACGCGCGAGGTCGCGCGCGGTGCGGGGGCCGTGGCCGTCGCGGCGGTGGCGGTGGCGGGAGTGCTGACCGGCTGGTCTTCAGGGCTGCTCATGGGCTCCATTGTCGCCGAGAGCCGCCGGGCGGTTCCAGCCGGGGAAGTCACACAACGCCACGGGCGTAATCGGCCCGGCGTCCGTTACTCCTGGTGGCCCTGGTCGCGGCTCATCTGGTCGTCGGCGGGCGGGGTCTCCCCGGCCGGGACGCCGCCGCCGGGCTCCAGCCCGGTGACGTTGCCCTCCGCCGGGTCGGGGTTCGTCGAGCGGGACTGTTCCTCCGACGTCGGCTCCCAGTCCTGTTCGTCACCGGTGCCGGGCTGGTTGCCGGCGTCGGTGACGCCCCGCTCCGGCTGGTGGGTGCCGTGCCGGTCCAGTTCGCTCGTCTCGGTGTCCCGGAAGCTGTCGTCGGGCTGGGGCTGTCCACCGTGGGCCATCGTCGTCTCCTCGCGTGCGTCGGGTCGTCCGGTCCTCTCGACGCCCTGTCCGGCACACAACCCTCCGGCCCACAGCCCCTCCGGGCCTCAGCCCGTCAGGACCTGCGTGCGGCGGGACGCCGGGACGTCGGTCCCGCCATCCTGTCAGCAACCCGGCCGCCCGTGAACCCCCACCGGGCCGGCACGATCCGCCAGGCCGGGCCGGCGCACCGCCGTGACCCTCCTCGTCGGATCCCGTGCCTGACGGCGCAGGAACGCGTCACAGCGATCCGACGGCGGCGGCCAGGACCTGTTCGGCGATGGTGGTGAACTCCTCGCCGGCCACCTCGGGCTGCCCGATGAAGGAGACCATGACGACGTGGTCCCCGGCCCGGCCGATCAGCACCTGGGCGGTGGTCTCCGTTCCCCCGCCGGCCGGGGTACGGGTCCACACCAGCCCCGAGTCCACGTCCGCGCCGTCGGCCGGGGAGGCCCGGGCCGTGACGTCGAAGGTGCTCTTCTGCAGGTTCTCGTCCGTCACGGTCATCGTCAGGTCGGGGCAGTCCGCCACGAGCCGTTCGACGTTGGCCAGGTGCCGCTCCAGCACCTCCGGGTCCTCGAGGGAGGCGACCTCCACGCTGCCGGTGCCGGTGAAGCCCTCTGAGCCGAAGTCCAGGCGGGAGGCGTCCGCGCCGGGCAGCAGGATCGGCGACCAGTCGACCGCCGTGAGCGGTGCCTTGCACCCGGCCGGTTCCACCGTGGTCCCGGAGGTGTTCGTCTGGCGCAACCGGGACTCCTCGCGGGTCCGCTGGATCTCCGCGTCGGTGGCGGAGACCTGCTGGGTGAACCCGAAGCTGGCCGCGCGCTCGGTCGCCGCGCCCACGGCCCGCTGGTCGGCCCGCGCGTCGGAGGCCTGCGCGGTGGCCTCCGCGTCCGTGGGGGCGGCGGAGGCCGTGCCCGACGACGGCTGGCCGGGCGCCGCGGTGCCGTGCGGATCGGAGGGGGCGGGTGCGGCTCCCTCCGGGGACGCCGAGCAGCCGGTCGCGAGCAGCGCCGCGGCCAGCAGGGTCCCGGCCACGACCAGCCGGCCGGGACGGGCGCTCCGGGGGCGCATCGGGGTGGTCATCGCGGGGTTCCTCCGGTGGTGGTGTCGTCTTCGGCCAGCTGTGCGTACATCCGGTTCCAGGCCTTCAGTTCGGCCTCGTCGTTCAGGTCGGCCTTGCGGTCCAGCCGCCTGGTCTCCTTGGCGTCGGACCGGGACCACATGACCGCGACGATCACGGCCATGATCACGGTGGGCACCTCGCCGATGCCCCACATGATGGCCCCGCCGATCTGCTGGTCGTCGATGGCAGGCAGTCCCCACGGCCGGCCGGTGGAACCGAACCAGGAGGCCTGGAGCAGCGATTCGGACGAGGTCATGGCGACCCCGATGAACGCGTGGAAGGCCATGGTGGCCAGCAGCAGCACCAGGCGCATCGGGTACGGCACGGTGCGCGGCAGCGGGTCGATCCCGATCATCACCGAGGCGAAGATGTACCCGGTGAGCAGGAAGTGCACGTTCATGAACTCGTGGCCGAGGTGCTCGTTCAGGGCGAAGCCGAAGAACGGGGTGTAGTAGAACACCAGGATCGAGCCGGCGAAGTTCACCGCGGCCACGCCCGGGTGGGTGATGAACCGTCCCCACCAGGAGTGCACGATCGCCAGGATCCACTCGCGCGGCCCGCGGGAGCCGTCGGTGCGGGTGGGCAGCGAGCGCAGGGCCAGGGTCACCGGGGCGGCGAGCACGAGGAACAGCGGGGAGATCATGGTCAGCGTCATGTGCGCCACCATGTGCGCACTGAACAGGACCTTGCCGTAGACCGCCGGGGCCCCGGAGGTGACCCAGAACAGGATGGTCAGGCCGACGAGCCAGGAGGCGATGCGCAGCACCGGCCAGGAGTCCCCGCGGCGGTACAGCCGGACGGCGGACCTGACGTACCAGAGGGCCAGGAAGGCGATGATGGCCACCCAGAGCCAGTCGAACCGCCACGTGGTGAACCAGCGCTCGAAGGTCAGTTCCGGGGGCAGGTCGTAACCGGTGAGGATGCGGGCCGGGGAGGCGTCCGGGGCGGTCTCCTCCGGCACGGGCGGAGAGGTCCGGGCGAGCACGGTGGCCAGGGACATGATGCCGGCCATGACGGCGGCCTCCACGGCGATCAGCTGCCACAGCAGGCGCCGGGCGGCCGGCGGCGGGGCGGTGGTGCCCGTGGCCAGCCGGGGGATGATCCACTGCCGGTGCATCAGCCCGGCCAGGCCCAGCAGCAGTGAGCCGATCAGCTTCAGCAGCACGAGCAGCCCGTAGGGGCTGGTGAGCTGTTCGAGGGTGTCCATCCGGATCGCGGCGTTCACCACGCCGGAGAGCACCACGGTGAACAGGCCGAGCCCGGCGAGGACCGAGTACCGGGACACCGCGGTGTAGACCAGCGGCTCGGGGCCCTGGCGGTGGGCGGAGGCCCGGCCGGTGGCCCCGTCCGGGCCGGTGAGGCGTGGGGAGACCAGCATCAGCACCAGCAGTCCGCCGACCCAGACGACCACGCCGAGCAGGTGCAGGCCGATGGAGTTCACGGCGCCGTTGTGGTCGTCACCGGAGGCGGAGTGGCCGATCAGGGCCTGCGGCACGATCGCCACCAGGGCCAGGACGGCCGTCCACGCCAGTCCGGTGGCGGAGCGCACGGCCAGGGTCAGGGAGGTGACCACGGCGGCGATCACCGTCACCACCACCCACGCCTGGCCCACCGAGATGTCCTGCAGGAATCCGACGAGTCCCGAGGTGAAGGTGGCGCTCGGGTCCAGTGGGACGCCCGCGAGGTCGGAGTAGGACAGCAGCATCACGGCCAGCGCGGACACCGTCCAGGCGCCGGCGGCCACGGCCGCCACCTGCATCAGCAGGGTGAACGCCGGGTGCTCGTCCTCACCGCGGCGCGGGGGCAGGATGGCGCAGGCGAAGATCAGCGCGGCGACCGCCGTGGGCATGGCCAGGTTGTGGAGCAGCTTGGCCACCGGCAGCCCCCAGCGGGTGAAGGCACCGGGGTCGGACAGCTCGTCGGCGGACACCACGCCGGCCAGGGAGGCCGCGAGCACGAGCACCGCACCGGCCACGATGCCCACCAGCGGCCACGCCCAGGCCGGGACGCCGGCGCTGCCGGTCGTCCCGGGATCACCACCGGCCGGGGTGGAGCCGTGGGTGGGCGCCGAGCCGGCCCGGGACTGGCGCTGCGGGGTGGTGCGGGAGGAGGTCACGGGTTCCATTCTCTCGCAGCCCGGTCGAACAGGACGTCGCCGACGAATCCGTCCTCGTCGCACCCGGGTGGGATGGCGAAGACCGCCGATCCGACGGGGGTGGTCCACAGGTTCAGGTGATCGGACTCGGCCAGCCGGCGCTGGATGGGCACGTACTGCTGGTCCACGTCGCACTGGTAGGCCGCGAACAGCAACCCGGTGTTGCTCACGGACTCCCCCGGGCCGTCGTCGTAGTTGTACGCCCGCCGCAGCATGGCATGGTCCGGGTTGGCGGTGCGCGAGCGGCGCAGGTGTGCCACCTCGGAGATGACGGGGAACCCGAGGCCGTTCACGGCGCCCAGGTCCGGCGCGTCGTGCTCGGCGGTGCCGGTCAGGGGCGCCCCGGTGCCGAGACGGCGGCCGATGACCTGTTCCTTGCCCGGGCGGTCGAGTCCGTCCCAGGAGTCCAGGTCCATGGCGATGCGCCGCAGCACCAGCGAGGTGCCGCCCGGCACCCAGGGGGTCAGTCGCAGCGGGCCGCTGCCCCCGCCCCACACGATGCGCTCCGCGGCCGCCGACCCCGGGGCCGGGTTGGCGGTGCCGTCGACCTGGCCGAACAGGTTGCGCATGGTGGTCCCGTCCGGCTGGGTCCCGCGCGCTCCGCGGAAGCCGGTCTGGACCCAGTGCACCTCGGCGAAGGCGCGGGCGTCCTTGAGCAGCATGCGGCGCGCGTGGGCCAGGGACATCGGGTCGTCCCCGCACAGCTGCAGCAGCAGGTCCCCACCGGTGTAGGCCGGTTGCAGCCGGTCGATGCCGAAGGCCGGCAACGGCCGCAGCCAGGACGGGGCCAGGGCGGGCGCGGCCCGCTGCAGCAGCCGCGGGCCGAACCCGAACGTGACGGTCATCCGCGCGGGGGTGGCGGCCAGTTCCGGTTCGGTGTCGGCGAGCGTGGCCCGGCCCTGGGTGAGCCGGGCTGCGTCGTCGGAGAGCAGCCGCAGCATCCGCTGGATCCCCGGGCGGTCCGTGGTGGGTTTCAGCGTGAGCGCGAGGAAGATCGCGTGCGCCTGCGCCGGGGTGTCGATCCCGGCCTGCCGGGGGCCGTGGAACGGCACCGTGTCCGTGCCCACCGGGGAGGAGACCGCCACCCGGCCGGCCTCACCGCCCGGTTCCGCCCATCCGGGGGCCTGCACCGGGGCCCCGGCCGGGGTCCCGACGTCGGCCGGCCCGGCCCCCGGGGGGCCGCCCGTCCCGGCGGACGCCGGGGAGGCGTCCGTCGGGACGGGGCCGGGGCCCGTGGCCCCGGTGGCGTAGCCGAGGGCGGTGCCGATCAGCCCGCCCCCGGCGACGCCGGCCCCGAGCAGCAGGGCGCGGCGGGACGGTTCAGTGGTCGCCATGGCCCTGGACGGCGGGGGTCGTGCCCTCACCCTCGGCGCCCGCGTGTCCACCGGCGTCCGTCTCCCCGCCGGCGTCCATCTCCCCGGTCCCCCGGTACTCCTCCTGGGCGCCGGCGAACTCCTTGGCCGGGGCGGTCAGCACCAGGGTGCGGCCGTCCTCGAACTCCAGCCGGACCTCGACGACGTCACCCGGGGCGATGTCCCGGCGCAGCCCCATCAGCATGATGTGGTGGCCGCCGGGCACCAGCTCCAGGCTGCCGCCGGCCGGGATCGTGAGACCGCCCTGGACCTCCCGCATGAGGGTCGCGCCGGTCCCGTCGTCAACGGTCTCGTGGAGTTCGGCCGTCGCGGCGAGGTCGGTGCTGGCCCCGGTGATCCTGACGTCCCGGTCGGAGGCGTTCTGCACGGTCCCGAACACACCCGTCATGGCCTCCTCGGTGGCCTTCGCCCACGGGTCGGTGACGGTGATGGGGCTACCGGTGGTGCCGGTGACAGCCCCGGCGGCGGCCTCGGACGAGGCCGGCCCGGCCGCCTGCGGGGCGGGCTGGGCGCAACCGGTCAGCAGCAGCGCTCCGGCCAGCGCGAGGGCGGGCAGGGCGAGTGCGGACCGGCGAGGGGCGGGCCGGGTGCGACGCCGGACAGGGTGCGCGGTCAATACAGCGTGCGCGGTCAATACAGGGTGCGCGGTCAACGCCGTCCTCATCGCTCAGCCCTCCGAACCCGGCCGGCCGCCGGGGGCGTCGTCGATGGCCCGGGCCCGGCGGAAGACGAGCGTGACGGCCGCGGCCACGACGAGCGCGCCCAGGATCCCGAGGACCCACACCCAGGCGGGCACTGCCTCGCTGGCCGTCTCGGCGGTGGCGGAGTCCGCGGCGGTCGCCTGCCCGTCCGCCGGGCCGTCGGTGTCCGGGGTGCCGGTGGTGTCCGGGGTGCCGGTGGTGTCCGGGGCGCCGGGGGTGGCCGGGGCCGGCTCGGCACCGGGATCGGCCGAGGCCACGTCACCGGTGGCGCCGCCCGGGGAGGCGGCATCGGCCGACGTCGCCCCCTCACCGCTGCCGACCGGGGCATCCGGGTTCGGCACGCCGCAGTCCTGCGGGACCGCCGTGTCCGGGGCCGAGGGGTCATCCACGGTGAAGCCGTACTGCTTGGCCTCGGAGTGGCCGTCGGAGTAGACCACCCGGTAGGCGACGTCGTAGTCGCCGTTGGGCATGCCCTCGCACAGGGCCGAGGTCAGCTCGGGGCCGGCGACCTGCGCGGCACCGTCCTGCCACTGGTGCCCGGCCTCGTCCGTCACCGTGACGAGGTTCTGGATGCCCTGGCCGGTGATGAGGGTGCCCGAGAACGTCAGGGACAGCTCGGCCGGCGCCGCGGTGACGGTGGCCCCGGCCTCGGGGGTGGTGGACAGCAGCTGGTCGTGCGCCAGGGCCGGGGGTGCCGCGGCGGTGGCCGCGGACAGGGCGAGCAGGGCCGCGGCGGTGACGCCGCCCAGGCGTCGGCGGGGGGCCCGACGCCGGCCGGCGGGCCGGGTGCCGGCCGTCCGGTCGGTGGCTGAGCGGGCGGCGCGGGCGGTCCGGGCGGTGGACGCGTCGGCGTCCAGGGCAGGGTGCAGCGGGGAGACAGGGGGGTTCATGGTGTCCTTTGCGGTCCCGGGCCGTACTCGGCGCCGGGCAGGTGGGGGTGTCAGCGGTCAGAGGGACAGCGCTGGCACCGGCGGACCCCGCAACCGGAGAGCGGACGACACGACCGCCCCGGCGCGCAGCACCGGGGCGAGGGGACGGGACGGCAGACGCGGTCGACGGACCGCGGGGACCCAGCGGGCCAAGCGGGCGCCCGGGGCCTGCAGGACGAACCCGACGGCGAGCTCCACCACGCGGGCGGCCATCGCCTCCCCGCGGCGCAGCAGCAACACGGTGACCACCGCTGCCAGCACGTGGGCGGCCACCATGGCCAGGCTGGAGTGGTCCGCGGACTGCAGCGCCTCGGCCCCGGGGAGGGGGCCGTCGACGAGGCCCGGCGCAGCGGCGGGCTGGGAGGCCTCGACGGCCGGGGAGGACGGTGGAACCTGGACGGACTGGGCGGCGAGTCCGGGATGACCCGCGTGGGCGGCGTGCCCGGCGGGGTCCGCCGGCACGGGGCCGGCCGGGTGACCCGGCAGGACCGCGGACTGCGAGTAGAGCCAGTGGAAGAGCAACTGGCTGGACGCCACGGCGGACCCCAGCCGCCACCAGGACAGGGCCCTGCCGGCCAGTGCGGTGCACAGCGGCCCGGCCAGGGCCAGGGTGAGGATCCAGACGACCGGCGCGGGGCCGGCGTCGTGTCCGGGTTCGGTGCTCGAGGCCAGGGTGTGGGACCCGGCGGCCACCAGGGTGGCCACGACAGCGGCGGCCCAACCGCGCAGCAGCCGGGCCGGGCCGCGCAGGCGGCCCGGCCCGGCACTGCGGATCGCGGGACGGTGCCGCGCGGAACTCAGGGGACGGTGCTCCACCACGTCCACCTCCCACCGCGTCGAGACCCTTGGAACGCTCTCGTTCTGACGATCTCCCATGCTACGCGAGTTCTACCGAGCGTAGAAAAACGATCTGGCCGGTTAAACGCCCAGGGCGTCCCGCCGTGGCGGGACGCCCTGTGGTGAACGGCTGGAGCCGTCAGGCCTGCGGCAGGTCACTTGCCGGTGGCAGCGGCCTTCAGCTTGGAGCCAGCGGAGATCTTGACCGAGTGGCCGGCCGGGATCTGGATGGTCTCACCGGTCTGCGGGTTGCGGCCGGTGCGGGCGGCACGGTCGGTGCGCTCGACGGAGAGCCAGCCGGGGATGCTGACCTTCTCGCCCTTGGAGACCTGGGAGGCGAAGGTCTCGAAGAGTGCGTCCAGCACGCCGTTCACGGCGGACTGGGACAGGTTGTTCTTCTCGGCGACGGCGGCAACCAGTTCGCTGCGGTTCATAGCCATGTGTCCTCCTGGACGTCGGTGGTGATTCGTTCAAGCCCGGACCGGCGGGGCCGGGCACATGGTTGGAAAGCTACCACCCGGAAGGCCCCCGACATGGCCTAGAGGCGCCGGAACACGCGGATTTCCGGTGATTTATGTCCGAATTCCCACCATTCGGGTCCTTTTCGGGCCCTCCGGACGTCCCGGCACCCACTGCCCAGGCCTGCGCAACGGCACCCGGGCGCGGGGCCGGTCGGGACAGAGGACGGGCCCCGGAACGCCGGAAGGGGTGGCAGACCATGTGGTCTGCCACCCCTTCCGGTGTGGATCAGGCGGCGCCGTTCAGGCACCCTGGCCGGCGATGAGCACCGGCGCGTGGATCACCAGGACGACTTGGTGATGCCCGGCAGCTCACCGCGGTGGGCCATGTCCCGGAAGCGGACACGCGAGATGCCGAACTTCTGGAAGGTGCCGCGCGGGCGGCCGTCGATGGCGTCGCGGTTGCGCACGCGGATCGGGGACGCGTCGCGGGGGAGCTTCTGCAGGCCCACGCGAGCTGCCTCGCGCGCCTCGTCGGAGGCGTTGGGGTCCACCAGGGTCTTCTTCAGTTCCTGGCGCTTCTCGGCGTAGCGGGCCACGATGACCTTACGCTGCTCGTTCTTGGCAATCTTGGACTTCTTCGCCATGCCTCAGCGCTCCTCTCGAAAATCGACGTGCTGGCGGACCACCGGGTCGTACTTCTTGAGCACGATGCGGTCCGGGTTGTTGCGGCGGTTCTTGCGGGTCACGTAGGTGTACCCGGTGCCGGCGGTGGACTTGAGCTTGATGATGGGACGTACGTCCTTGTCCTTGGCCATGTCAGAGCTTCACTCCCTTGGCGATCAGGTCGGCGACGACGGCGTCGATCCCGCGCACGTCGATGGTCTTGATGCCCTTCGCGGACAGGGTCAGCGTCACGTTGCGACGCAGGGACGGCACCCAGTAG
The DNA here is from genome assembly GCF_035445025.1 of Citricoccus sp. Classification (NCBI taxonomy): domain Bacteria; kingdom Bacillati; phylum Actinomycetota; class Actinomycetes; order Micrococcales; family Micrococcaceae; genus Citricoccus; species Citricoccus sp. Next base: position 138,633 of record NZ_DAOMPX010000003.1, read on the forward strand.
GTCTTCTTCTGGATGTTCGGGTTGAACCGACGCTTGGTGCGACGGTGCGAGTGGGAAATGCTGTGGCCGAAGCCCGGCCCAGCCCCGGTTACCTGGCAGTGTGCTGCCATGATCACTCCTCGTTGCAAGTAGTAGTAAAAGAACGGGCGGAACCCGCTGTGGAGCCTCCGGTCGGACCGGCGCACCACGAGTCCCGCCACCAGTTGTGACACCGCGCTCTTACTGCGACTTTCCGAAGGGATAACCAGGCTGGGTGAGAACCAACCGAAGCGCCCTTGATCGCTGGGGAAGACGGTGAGCCCCGCGCGTCGCCGGATGGCGGACGCGGGATCCGATGTGCGGGAGTCACGCTGTTTTCCGACGCCCTCTCCTCCCGGTGCAGGCACCGGGCGCGCGAGGACACAGCGTGGCTTGACGCCGTTCTATCTTAGGGCACGGCGTCACGGCGATCAAACCGGCGCGATCAGGACGGGGTGAGGCCGGCGGACGTCAGGACGGGGTCACGGAACACCCAGTGCCCGGGTTCCAGGTGGCCCAGGATCTTGGCCCCGATCCGCCCGATGTCCTCGAGGTCCTCGTCATCGAGGACGTCCAGCAGGCAGGCGCGCACGCTGGCCACGTGGTGGGGGGCGATCCGGACGACCTCGTCCATGCCGAGATCGGTCATCTCGGCCAGGGTGACCCGCGCGTCCTCGGTGGAGGGCCGGCGGTGGATCCAGCCCCTGGCCTCCAGCTTCCGGGCCACGTGCGAGAGCCGGGACAGCGAGGAGTTGGTCCGGGCCGCCAGCTCGCTCATGGGCAGCGGGCCGTCGTTCTCCGAGAGCATGGCCAGGACCTGGTACTCGAAGAAGCTGACCGGCCCCTCACGGTGGAGGTCCGCCTCCAGGGCCGGCATGAGCTGCATGTGGGTGGCCACGATGCTCAGCCAGGCCCGGCGTTCCTTCGGCGTCAGCCAGCGGACCTCGCCGTCAGCCCCGCCCGACTCCACGTTGTCAACGTCTTCCCCACCGTCCATGGAGGTGAGTATCCCATGTCCGGGGGCCTTCCGCGGGAGGACGCCGGCACGTCAGCGCGGCCCGGCCGTCATCCGCCGCCGCTGCCAGGAGACCAGCTGGATGACGATCACCGCCATCAGGGCGATGAGGAACATGGCCGAACCGATCACGTTGGCCTCTGCCGGGATGCCCCGGGCGGCCGCCACGTAGACGAACTTCGGGAAGGTCTCCAGGGTGCCGGAGGTGAAGTTGGTGATGATGAAGTCGTCGAAGCTCATCGCGAAGGAGAGCAGCCCGGCCGCCAGGATGCCCGGCACCAGTTGGGGCAGGGTCACCCGGAGGAACACCTGGGCCGGGGACCCGTAGAGGTCCCGTCCCGCCTCCTCCAGCCGCGGGTCCAGGGTGGACACCCTGGACCGGATGGTCACGACCACGAAGGACATGCAGAACATCACGTGGGCCAGCACCACGGTCCAGAACCCCAGGTGCATCCCCACGTTCAGGAAGAGGGACAGCAGGGAGGCGCCCAGCACCACCTCCGGGGTGGCCAGCGGCAGGAAGATCAGGAATCCGGCGGCGTCGCGGAACCGGAAGGCGTAGCGTCCCAGCCCGTAGGCCAGCAGGGTGCCCAGGACCAGGGCGATCGCCGTGGCCACGAGTCCGACCTGCAGGGAGGTCTGCACCGACGCGCAGACCGCGGGCGCCCCGCAGGGGTTCTGCCAGTTCTCCCAGGTGAATCCCCGCCAGGTCAGGTTGGTGCGGGCCGGCTGGTTGAAGGAGAACACGAAGATGTAGGCGATCGGGACCAGCAGGTAGATGAACGCCAGGCCGCCGAGCACCGGGACGGCCCAGCGCCCGATCGCCCGGCCCAGTCGCGAGCCCACCGTCCCGCCGTCCGGGGGACCGTCTGGCCCGCCCCCGGTGGCGCGGGGTGCGGCGGAGGCGGGCCTGCCGGCCGGCGGGGGGACCGGCGTCGTGGTGGTCGTCCCGGAACTGGTCATGTCGGTCCCTGCCTTCCGTTCACACCAGGTCCCTGGTGCCGAACCTGCGCACGTAGAGGGTCACGAGCACGAGGATCGTCACCATGAGGATGAAGGACAGCGCGGCCGCACCGGGATAGTCGAGCACGCGCATGAACTTGGAGTCGATGACCTGCCCGATCATGGTCGTGTTCCGGTTGTTGCCCAGGATGGCCGCATTGACGAAGTCCCCCGAGGCCGGGATGAACGTCAGCAGGGTCCCGGCCAGCACGCCGGGCACGGAGATCGGCAGGGTGACCGTCCGGAAGACCGTGAGGTCGCTGCCGTACAGGTCCCGGCCCGCCTCCAGCAGCCGGTGGTCCAGGGCCTGGAGGTTCGCGTAGATCGGCAGCACCATGAACGGCAGGAAGTTGTAGGTCAGTCCCGCCACCACCGCCACCGACGTGGCGGTCAGGGAGGCACCCTGCGGCATCAGGTGCAGCGTCTTCAGGGCCTGGACCAGGAACCCCTCGTCCGCCAGGATCTGCTTCCAGGCCTGGGTCCTCAGCACGAAGGAGGTGAAGAACGGTGCGATCAGCAGCACCAGCAGCAGCCCCTGCACGAAGGCCCGCCCCCGGAGCCGCACGGCGATCAGGTAGGCCATCGGGTAGCCGATCACCAGGCACAGGACCGTGGCCAGCAGGGCGAAGCCGAAGGAACGCAGCAGCTCCGGCCAGTACCCGCCCAGCACCACGGCGTAGTTCCCGAACTCCAGGGCGGGGACGAACTGGCCCACCTCGGCCCCGGGCGGCTTCACGTACAGCGAGGTGGCCAGCAGCGTGAAGACCGGCAGCACGAAGAACACCAGCAGGTAGACCAGCCCGGGGCTGACCAGTCCGTACCCGGCCCGGCCGCGGGCCGGCGCGGTCCCGTCCGCGAGCGCAGCCGCCCGGTCGAATCCGGCCTGCCGCCCCGAGCGGCCCGCCACCCGGGAGGTCATACCGCGCCGTCCCCGGCCGCCGCGTCCTGCCGCCCGTCCAGGCCGAAGGCGTGGGCCGGGTCCCAGGAGAGCCCGACGGCGTCACCGGGCCGCATCAGGTCCTCGCCGCGGTTCTGGGCGAAGACGCCGAGCTCGCCCAGTCCCGGGACCTCGACGCGGTACTCGGTGGAGACCCCGGTGAAGGCCACGTCCGTGACGGTCCCGGCCACCCGGTTCACTCCCCCGCTCGCGGTGGCACCGTCCGGGTCCGCCCCCGCCGCACGCATGTGGATCTTCTCCGGCCGGATGCCCACCAGGACCTCTCCGGTGGTGGAGACCGCCCGGTCCCGGTGCACCGCGAGCCCGTGGCCGGACGCGTTCACCTCGAGCAGGGGGTCCGTGCCGCCACCTCCCCGGGTGACGGTCCCGGCCATCAGGTTCGACCGGCCGAGGAAGTTGGCCACGAAGGCGGTGCGCGGCAGGTGGTAGAGGTCCTCCGGCCTGCCGATCTGCTCGATGCGGCCCTCGTTCATCACGGCCATCCTGTCGGCCATGGACATGGCCTCCTCCTGGTCGTGGGTGACGTGGATGAACGTCAGTCCCACCTCGGCCTGGATCCGCTTGAGCTCGGACTGCATCTGCCGACGCAGCTTCATGTCCAGGGCGCCCAGGGGTTCGTCCAGCAACAGGATCTCCGGCTGGTTGACCAGGGCCCGGGCCAGCGCCACGCGTTGCTGCTGCCCGCCGGAGAGCTGCGCGGGACGGCGGTCGGCCAGGTGGTGCAGTTCCACCAGTCGCAGGAACTCCTCCGTCCGGCCCCTCCAGTCCCGCACCCGCCGGCGGCGCAGCCCGAAGGCCACGTTCTCCTTCACGGACAGGTGGGGGAAGAGCGCGTAGGACTGGAAGACGGTGTTGACCGGCCGCCTGTAGGACGGCAGGGAGGTCACGTCGCGTCCACCGATCCGGATGCTGCCGGCCGTGGGCGTCTCCAGGCCGGCCACCATGCGCAGGGTGGTGGTCTTTCCGCAACCGGAGGGGCCCAGCAGCGCGAAGAACTCACCGGCCGGGACCGTCAGGTCCGTGGCCTGGACGGCCGCGAAGCCGGCGAACTGCTTGCGCACTCGGTGCAGGACCAGTTCGGCGCCCCCGGATGCCGGCCGGTCCCCGGCGGGCTGCTGCCCGGGTGCGGCCAGGTCCGTCCCCGGGATGCTCTCGGGCGATGTCGTCGCCGGCAGCTGTCCCATGGGCTCAGTTGCCGATCGCCCGCTGGAAGGACTCGTTGTACCGGGTCTCCTCCTCGGGGGTGAGTGCCCGGATGATCTGGGCGTTGGCCAGGTACTCGTCCGTCGGGAAGATCATCGGGTCCTGGGCCAGCTGGGGATCGATCTTCTCCATCTCCTCCCGCGCCCCCTCCACCGGGCAGACGAAGTTGACGTACGCGGCGACCTCGGCCGCCACCGCGGGGTCGTAGTAGAAGTCGATGAGCCTCTCCGCGTTGGCCTTGTGCGAGGACCCCATGGGGACCATGAGGTTGTCCGCCCACATGGTCCCGCCGGCCTCCGGGAGGGCGAACTCCCAGCGGTCGCCGTTCTCGACGTTCAGCTGGGTGATGTCCCCGGACCAGCCGATCACGGCCAGGGCGTCACCGGAGATCAGGTCCTCCTTGTAGGCGTTGCCCTTGACCTGGCGGATCTGGCCGCTGGCGATGTGCCTCTGCAGGACCTCCAGGGCGTTGTCGAACTCGGTGTCACCCCAGTCCCCCGTGATGTCCACCCCGTCTGCCATCATCAGCAGGCCCATGGTGTCGAGCATCTCGTCCAGCACGACCACGCGCCCCTTCAGCGCCGGGTCCCACAGGTCGTCCAGCGCGCGCAGGCCCCCGGGGACCTCCTCCTTGTTCCAGGCCAGTCCGGTGAACCCACCCTGCCAGGTCGCGGAGTGCACGCGACCCGGGTCCCATTCGACCTCCCGGTAGTTGGGCAGCAGGTTGGCCAGGTTCGGGATGTTCCCCGCGTCCAGTTCCTGCACCTGGCCCAGGCGGATCAATCGCGCGGCCATCCAGTCCGTCAGCGTGATCAGGTCCGCGCCGATGTCCTGCCCCCGTGACAGCTGGTTCTGGTACTTTCCGAAGAAGCCGTCGTTGGAGTCGATGTCCTCGGTGTAGGTCACCTCCAGGCCGGATTCCGCCTGGAACCGCTCCAGCGTGGGATAGACGCCCGCGGCGTCGTCATAGTCCAGGTAGAGCGTCCAGTTGGACCAGCGCAGCGTCCCGTCCTCGGCCGAGCGGTCCTCGGCGGGGGTCAGCTGCCCGGAGGACTCGCTCTCCCCGGCCGGCGTCGTCCCGCCACCGGTTCCGCAGGCGGCCAGCACGGAGGCCAGTCCGAGCCCGCCGGCACCGGTCAGCAGGGACCGCCGGCTGATCCTGCCGGCCGACGCCGACCGCGCCAGCCGGACCAGCGCGGCGACGTCAGGATCGCGGGGACCGGGCGTGGCACCCGGCCGGAGGCTGAGACGGTGGGACGGATGGGATCGGGGGGACATGCTGGCTCCTCGGATCGACGCGAGCGGCCACGGCGGGTCCCCGGGGGCCGGGACCTGAGCGTTGTGTACTGCCGCGGCTGTTGACCAGAGTGTGACAGAGCACTCCTGCACTGACAAGGTTTTTCGTTGAGCATTTACCTCTCGGAAACGAAATCCGACCCTTGCGCCCCCTCTCCGCGTGGGATTCAATGAGGCAAGCCCACCCCCAGTCAACGAGATCCGTTTTCCGGGTGCGGCCCGTACCCGACACCCCACCCCCCCATGGACGCCAGGAGGCACCGTGACGCCGCAGAGCAGCCTCGCCCCCGCGAAGCCGTCCGAGGCCCATTCCGCAGCGCTGGACGACCGCTCCAAGGCCATCATCGAGCAGCTGCAGCAGGACGGGCGGCGCTCATTCTCGGCGATCGCCCGCGCCGTGGGGCTCTCCGAGGCCGCCGTGCGGCAGCGCGTGACGAAACTGCTCGACGACGACGTCCTGAAGGTCGTGGCCGTGACCAACCCGATGCAGCTGGGCTTCCCCCGGCAGGCCATGGTGCACGTCAAGACCGGGGCCGACCTGACCGGGACCGCCGACCGCCTCGCGCAGATCCCGGAGGTCGACTACTGCGTGGTGGTCGCCGGTGACTGGGACGTGCTGGTGGAGGTGGTCTGCGAGGACGACCTGCACCTCCTGGACGTCATCACCGCCATCCGGACCACCGAGGGGGTTACGCAGACGCAGACCCTCACCTACCTCTCCCTGCGGAAGCAGGAATACGATTGGGGAACCCGATGACCGACAACTCGGTACGCACCACACCCACCGGCGCGCTGCGCACGGACGCGGCCCGTGACCACCTGTGGATGCACATGACCGCGCACGGCCCGATCCAGCGCGGGGCCGACGTCCCGGTGATCGTGCGCGGCGAGGGCCACATGATCTATGACGACGCCGGCAGGGGCTACATCGACGGCCTCGCCGGCCTGTTCGTGGCGCAGGTGGGGCACGGTCGCGAGGAGCTGGCGGAGGCGGCGGCGAAGCAGGCCCGGGAGCTGGCGTTCATGCCGCTGTGGTCCTACGCCCATCCCCCGGCCATCGACCTGGCGGAGCGGCTGGCCGCCTACGCGCCCGGGGACCTGAACCGCGTGTTCTTCACCACCGGCGGCGGCGAGGCGGTGGAGTCCGCCTGGAAGCTGGCCAAGAACTACTTCAAGGAGACCGGCCGGCCGATGAAGCACAAGGTCATCTCCCGCTCCATCGCCTACCACGGCACGCCCCAGGGCGCCCTGTCCATCACCGGCATCCCCGAGCTGAAGCAGCAGTTCGAGCCCCTGACCCCGGGCGGGTTCAGGGTGCCGAACACCAACTTCTACCGGGCGCCGGAGTTCTGTGCGGACAACGAGAAGGACTTCGGGCTCTGGGCCGCCGAACGCATCCGCGAGGCCATCGAGTTCGAGGGGCCCGAGACCGTGGCCGCCGTCTTCCTGGAGCCGGTGCAGAACGCCGGCGGGTGCTTCCCGCCCCCGCCGGGTTACTTCGACCGCGTCCGGGAGATCTGCGACGAGTACGACGTGCTGCTGGTCTCCGACGAGGTGATCTGCGCCTTCGGCCGGATCGGCTCGATGTTCGCCTGCACCGACCTCGGCTACACCCCGGACATCATCACCTGCGCCAAGGGCATGACCTCCGGGTACGCCCCCATCGGGGCGATGATCGCCTCCGACCGGCTCTTCGAGCCCTTCTCGAAGGACTCGACCTTCTACCACGGCTACACGTTCGGCGGTCACCCGGTCGCCGCGGCCGTCGCCATGGCCAACCTGGACATCATGGAACGCGAGCGGCTGAACGAGCGGGTCCAGGGCTGCTCCGACTCCTTCCGGGCCACCCTGGAACAGCTGCTGGACCTGCCGATCGTGGGCGACGTGCGCGGGGCCGGGTACTTCTTCGGCATCGAGCTGGTCAAGGACAAGGCCACCAAGACCACCTTCGAGGGCCCGGAGGCCGACCGGCTGCTGCGCGACTTCCTGTCCCCCGCGCTGTGGGAGGCCGGACTGTACTGCCGCGCGGACGACCGCGGCGACCCGGTCATCCAGCTCGCCCCGCCGCTGACCCTGGGCCAGCCCGAGTTCGACGAGATCGAGCAGATCCTGCGCGGGGTCCTGCAGGACGCCTGGGCGAGGATCTGACCGAACCGGCGGCCGGGACGGGGCGCGCGGGCGACCGGCCTCACCCGCCGCGCGCCCCGTCATGGCACGATCGAGACCAGGCAGCTTCGACGAAGGAGACGAGATGACCATCCAACCGGTGACCCCCGATCCCGCCATCACCGAGGACCTGATCGCCGAGGGCCGCAAGGCGTTCGACCTCGACCGCGCCCACGTCTTCCACTCGTGGAGCGCGCAGCGCAAGATCAGCCCGATGACCATCCTCAGGGCCGAGGGCCCCCACGTCTGGGACGGCGAGGGGCGCCGGCTCATCGACTTCTCCTCCCAGATGGTCAACACGAACATCGGCCACTCCCACCCGAAGGTCATCGCCGCGATCCAGGACCAGGCCGCGAGGATCGCCACGATCGCCCCGGCCCACGTCAACGACGCCCGGTCGGAGGCCGCCCGCCTCGTCACCGACCTGGCCCCGGGGGACCTGAACCACGTGTTCTTCACCAACGGCGGCGCCGACGCCGTCGAGCACGCCATCCGGATGGCGCGGCTGCACACCGGCCGGCACAAGGTCCTCTCGGCCTACCGGTCCTATCACGGCGGCACCGACCTGGCCGTGAACGTCACGGGTGATGCCCGCCGGTTCGACGCCGACCGGTCCGCGGCCGGCGTCGTCCGCTTCATGCCCCCCTACCCCTACCGCAGCTACTTTCACGCCCAGGATGACCGGCAGGAGACCGAGCGCGCCCTGGAGCACCTGGAGCAGGTCATCCAGCTCGAGGGCGCCCAGAACATCGCGGCCCTGATCCTCGAGTCGGTCCCCGGCACCGCCGGCATCTACGTGCCGCCGGCGGGGTACATGGCCGGGGTCCGGGAGCTGACCCGGAAGTACGGCGTGATGTTCATCGCCGACGAGGTGATGGTCGGCTTCGGCCGGACCGGTGAGTGGTTCGCCGTCGACCACTGGGACGTGGAGCCCGACCTGATGACCTTCGCCAAGGGCGTCAACTCGGGCTACGTCCCGCTGGGCGGCGTGGCCATCTCGGACGCCGTCTACGAGACCTTCGCGGAGCGCGTCTACCAGGGCGGGCTGACCTATTCCGGGCACCCCCTGGCCTGCGCCGCCGCCGTGGCCACCATCAACGCCATGAAGGACGAGGGCATGGTGGAGAACGCCGCGCGCGTGGGCCGGGAGGTCATCGGCCCCCGCCTGCGGGAGATCGGGGACCGCCACCCCTCGGTGGGCGACGTCCGCGGACTGGGCGCCTTCTGGGCCGTGGAGCTCGTGCGGGACCGGGCCACGAAGGAACCCCTGGCGGCCTACGGCGGCTCGAGCCCGGAGATGAACGAGCTGATCGGCGAGTGCAAGAGGCTGGGCCTGCTGCCGTTCGCCAACTACAACCGGATCCACGTGGCCCCGCCGCTGAACACCCCGGACGAGGTGCTCCGCGAGGGACTGGACATCCTGGACCAGGCGCTCGAGGTCGCGGACCGCCACGCGGCCGGTTGATCCGGGACCCGAGGTGAACCCCGTGCCGCAGCCGCCACGACCCGACGAGGCCTCGCCCCTGACCGCGTATGAGAGAGCCGAGCGGGAGGTGCCGGCCGGCGTCGTGGACGCGGCGCTGGCTGGCGCCAAGGCCATCTCCTACTGGTTGGACTCCCCTGACCGGCCGCCTGCCGAGCCCGCCCTGTCCCGGGACACGACGACCGACCTGCTGGTGGTCGGCGGCGGTTTCACCGGGTTGTGGACCGCGCTGCTGGCCAAGGAGCGGGACCCGGACCGGGACGTGCTGCTGCTGGAGGGGCACGAGTGCGGCTGGGCCGCCTCGGGACGCAACGGGGGGTTCGTCTCGACCTCGCTGACCCACGGACGCGCCAACGGGGTGCTGCACGTACCGGACGAGGTCGACCGGCTGGACGAGCTCGGGGAGCAGAACGTGGAGGAGATCCGGCAGGCCCTCGAGCGGTACGGGATCGACTGCGGCTTCGAGTGGAACGGCAGCATGACCGTGGCCGTCGAGGACCACCACGTGGACGCGCTGCGGCGCGAGCACGAGACCGATCCGGCGCAGTCGACCTTCTTCGACCGGGAGCAGGTCCGGGCCGAGGTCGCCTCGCCGCTCTACCGGGCCGGGCTGTGGTGGCACCGGGAATCCGCGCTGGTGGACCCCGCGCGGCTGGCCTGGGGGCTCAAGCGTGCGTGCCTGGAGCGGGGCGTGCGCGTCCACGAGCACTCACCGGTCCCGGAACTGCGCCGCACCGGCACCGGCGCCGGGGCCCGAGTGGTGGCCACGGTCGGCGGGGAGGTCGAGGGCCTTCCCGCCCGCACCGGGCCCCTTCCGCAGGAGACGTACGACGGCGGCCACCAGGGTCCCGGGGGCGGAGCGCCCCGCGCCGTGGTCACGGCGCGGCGGGTCGCCCTGGCCACCAACGCCTACCGGTCCCTGCTGCCCGGCACGGGACTGTCCACCGTCCCGGTCTACGACTACGCGCTGATGACCGAACCGCTGACACCGGAGCAGTCCGCGGCGCTCGGCTGGCGTCGCCGGCAGGGACTGGACGACCCCGACTCCCGGTTCCACTACTACCGGCTGGCCACCGACCGCGCCACGGGCCGGGACCGGCTCCTGTTCGGCGGCTACGACGCGGTCTACCACTACGGGCGGCGCGTCTCCGGCACCTACGACCAGCGCCCCGCGACCTTCCGGCGGCTCGCCGCCCACACCCTGGCGACGTTCCCGCAACTGGAGGGCGTGCGCTTCAGCCACCAGTGGGGCGGGGCCATCGACACCTGCTCGCGGTTCTTCGCCTTCTTCGACACCGCCCACGGCGGGCTGACCGCGCGTGCGGCCGGGTTCACCGGACTGGGCGTCGGCGCCAGCCGGTTCGCCGCCCGGGTGATGCTGGACCTGCTCTCGGGCCGGGACACCGAACTGACCGGGCTGCAGATGGTCCGGCGCAAGCCGGCACCCTTCCCTCCCGACCCGCTGGCCTGGGCCGGCATCGAGATCACCAAGCGGGAGATGGCCCGGGCGGACCGGCGGGGCGGACGCAAGGGACTGTGGCTGAGGTTCACCGAGGCCCTGGGCATGGGCTTCGACTCCTGATCAGGGCACGGGCTCAGGGAACGAGCCGCAGGGTGGCGTGGATCAGGGCATCGAGCCCGAGCTCGAAGGGCGCATCCGCGTAGGGATTGCGCTGGGCCGCCTCCGGGACGGCGTCCTGCCCGGCGGCACCCGTCCCCTGGTCACCGGCCGCCAGCGAGGCCATGAAGGAGTCCACGGTCCGCTGGAAGTTGGGCGCATCGGACTCACCGGGCCGCGAGGTGAAGATGGAGGCCGGGGCGTGCACGTCCATGGCCGATCCGAACAGGAACGACTCGAAGGCGATGATGACCGGCACCACCCGCGGGTCGGGCACCCCCGCGTGGCTCAGGGCCGCCGCCACGACGTCGTACATCCCCCGGGTGGTCGGCGCCCCGGAGATCGGCAGGGTCGCGATGAGCGGGATCAGCGTGGGGTGGGCGGCGAAGACCTCGCGGTAGGACCGGCCCCAGTCGGCGAGCGCCGCGGCCAGCGACCCGGAACCGTCCAGGAACGCCTCGAGGGAGCTGACGTCCACCCGTCCCATCACGGCATCCTGCAGCAGCGCCGTGAGCTCGGCCTTGCCGCCGATGTGGTTGTACAGCGCGGACGCGGCCACCCCCAGGTGCCGGGCCAGGGCCGCCATCGTCAGCGTGTCGGCCCCGTCCAGGGTCACCAGCTCCAGCGCCGCCTGGGCGATCCGCTCCCGGCTCAGCACCGGTGTCACCGGCCGGCCCGCCTGTCGCCG